>NZ_JADBVM010000136.1:0-2854 GCF_020244875.1 Microcystis sp. M44BS1 | reverse complement strand
TGTTATCGAGTTAATCGAGAAGATTATTATCTACAAATTTCCGCAGAAAAGTCGCCAGGAGTTAGAAGCCATGTTTAATCTCACGGAATGGAAACAAACCAAGTTTTATCAAGAAGCTAAAGAAGAGGGAAAACTTGAAGGAAAACTTGAAGGAAAACTTGAAGGAAAACTTGAAGGAAAACTTGAAGGAAAACTTGAAGGGAAACTTGAAGGAAAACTTGAAGGGAAATTAGAAACAATTCCCCTTCTGGTTAGGTTGGGACTTAATGAAGAACAAATTGCACGGGAATTAAATCTAAGAGTTGAGATTATTCATCAATTTATTACTAATCAGAACAATTAAAACTTTTAAGAGATTGCTTCGGGGGGTGGAGAAGCACCGGGAGCAGGGGAGAGGGGGAGCAGGGGAGTACAGGTTGTTGCTCTTCTGCTGTCTCCCTTTTCCTTGGTTCACGAGTGCTAGAAGATTTAGATTCAGAATAGATGAACCCCTGCTAAGTTTACTACCCCAGTAGCATCAGGTGGGGGTTTTATTGGGTAAATTTAAGCTGATCTAAACTTAACAAAAACTTAACAAAAATTCACTCAAAAACTATTGACAAGAAAGGTAAGGACTGCTAGTCTGGAAAGTGTAAATATTTTGAGGACTTAGAGTAATTGTCATTAACTAATCGAGAAAATGCTTTTATTCAGCCTGAAAAACTCATTGATTATTTACTTTCAGAAAATCACCCTGTTGGTAAATCAAAAGCTAAGTTTTTTCGTGAACTCGGTTTTAATGAAGAAAATGTAACGTTTTTAGAACAAGAATTGTCAAAAATAGTAAGAAATCAAGATGTTACTGAGGTAATTACTACAGAACATGGTACTAAATATATAGTAATAGGAACAATCAATACTCCTAAAAATAAATCAGTTACTATTCTTACAGTCTGGATTATTGATTTAGGCAAAGATACGCCAAGGTTTGTTACTGCTCGACCATTTTTTTAAAATAAAGGCTAATCAGAATTATGATCAAAGAGCTAGATGTAATTACTTTAACCCATGACATTCAAGAACATGGTTTAAAAAAGGGAACTCAAGGAGCGGTTGTTCATTGTTATAATGATCAACAAGCTTATGAGGTAGAGTTTGTCAATGATGAAGGGGAAACTTTGGCTTTATTGACTTTAGCAAAAGCTGATATTCAACTAGAACAAGAATTAATCATTGGCGAAGTTTTAGAAATCATCAATACTTTACCCCCTAATTTATTAAGAGAAGTAAGAGATTTTGCTAAAGTTTTAGAACATAGAAAGTGATGAAGTCGGGCAAAGCTTACTACCCCAGTAGCATCTGGTGTTTTTTTTCTTCGGGAAATTTAAACAGAAAAACTGTAATGACATTAAACATAGATAAAAAACTATAACAAACATAGATAAAAACTCAGAATAAAACTCTTGACTCGGCAGAAAAAAGGTAGTATGACTGGAACCGACAACAATTGATGGAGGACTTACCATAATGAAAACCAAAAAACTGACACCCCGCAATGCTGCTCCTGTTCAACGGGAAAATACCGCTACCGTCTCTCGTGATGGTAATGCGATCGCCCCATCCTCTTTAAGTAAATTTTCGTATCTTTTTGGATTTGCGGGATTTGATCCTTTTGCGGGAGACGACCCAGAGTAATCCCCCTGATTCTAGCACGAACCTCAAAAAGTGTCAAAAGTCTTTTTCTCCTTGCCAGGGCGCACGGTTTGCCTCAAGGAATTGACGCACAACCCTAGTTAATTCCGGGCTTTCGGATACCGGGCATCGGTGAAGAAGCATTGCTCGGGTAGAGGGGAAGCGGGGGAGTACAGGTTTTTGCTCTTCTGCTGTTTTTCTTTTCCTTGGCTCACCAGTGCTAGAAGATTTAGATTCAGGGAGATGAACCCGTCTATCTCGCAGTCTGTCCAAAATCTGTTGAAATTATAAGATGCTAAAAAGTCTGCGCTATAATACTCAGCTAGGATGATATAAAAGTAATTATGGAGAAGCAATGAACACTATCCAACTGACACCAGAAATAGAAAATTTGATTGCTCAACAAATTAAAACAGGCAAATATCAAGATGATTTAGCCGTTATTCAAGAGGGATTGCGTTTATTGGCAGAAAGAGACAGAATTTATCGAGGAAGATTTGAGCAATTGAAACAGGAAGTCATGATTGGTGTGCAAGAGTTAAGGCGTGGAGAAAGTTTTGATGGTAGAGAATTTATTAACAGATTAAAAGCCACAAATCTTCAGGATAGTGGATATTGAATTATGACGGTTATTTTAATATCTTCAAAGGCTAAAGAAGATTTAGAAATTATCAATGCTCGGATTGCTTATTCTAATATTCAAGCTGCCAATCAGTTGTTAGATAAGATTCTTGATAAATTTGAAATCTTAGCTAGTTTTCCTAATATGGGAAAAAACAGGAATGAATTGATTATGGGTTTACGAAGTTTTCCTGTAGAAGATTATCTAATCTTTTATTTTCCTCTTGAAAACGGAATTGAAATCGCAAGAGTAGTTAGTGGATATAGAGATTTAGATGCTATGTTTGATCTTGATTAAGAAAGTGATCGCATCAAGCTAAGGGTATCATTCTTCCCTGCTCCCCAGTATTTGCATCTGGTGGTTTTTTTCTTCGGAAAATTTAAGCTGATCTAAGCTTAACACAAATTCACTTAAAAACTCTTAGGTAGTGATTCGGTAGTAGTGGTAAGCCATCTTGCTTATCTGGACTGAGTCGTGTAGAATATTTACTAATAAAAATAATTGCTTGATAAATGTTGGGGATTTGGTTTTTATGATTGCTATTTTTATCAATATCTTCTC
>NZ_JADBVM010000135.1:0-56251 GCF_020244875.1 Microcystis sp. M44BS1 | reverse complement strand
TTTCCAAAGGTGGTAAACGACGTAAATATGGTGGCTCTACCACAAGACATGGGTTCCGTAAAGGAGATTTAGTTTCCTCTCCCAAAGGAATTGGTTATATTAGTGGAGATACCGAAAAAAAGCTATCTGTAAGCGATACCAATGGTCAACGATTGGGACAGATAGCTGTTAGTAAGATTCAGTTAATTCGTCGTTCTAACGGTTTAATTGTTTCTCACTAACTCATATAAAGCCGCCCTCCGCTATCGCTAAAGGGCGGGTTTCAGACCCAATTTTTCGATGACCGGACTAAGTATTGATCGCCAGAAAAAAAAGAATAAACAAGGCCAAACAAAAGCTGATAGTCCCCCGCTTAACATCAAAGAGAAACTTGCCCTCAAAAAAGAAGAAAGGCAAAGGAAACAAAAGTTAACGGGGTTGATTATTTTTGCTATTTGTGTAGCAATTTTGCTCGGATTACCCCTCAGCTTATTATTTGATGCCACGATAGGAGCTGCAGTAAGTTTAGCCTTAATTTTAGGAGTTTTCTCCTTTAGCTATCCTCGCATGGCACTTTGGGCATTTATTATCTATGTCCCCTTCACTGGCACTATTATCTATTGGTTGGGAGGTAATCCAATCCTACAAATCAGTAAAGATATCTTTTATCTACCCGCTTTAATCGCCTTAGTTTTAGAATGTCGAAAAAAGCAATTACCGATTATTGTCCCGAAACAATTAGGTACAACCCTATTATTAATCTTTGTTTTCTGTGTAGTCTGTCTATTAGCCGTCAATTTACAGAGACAATTTCTGCCTACTTGCGATTCCGTGGCTGGGATGAGTATATTTAGGGATGGTCGCTTGCGCGGGATTCCCTGTCGGGAAAGTGAGACTTTTCTGCAAGGAATATTAGGATTTAAAGTTTTGCTGGGTTATGTCCCCTTGATCTTCTGCACTTATTACTTGATCAAAGACAAACCGACCCTATTATTTTTTAGTCGTCTTTTAGTGACTTTAGCGATTATTTGTTGTGTTCTAGGGTTAATGCAATACTGGATGCTGAAAACCGGTCGTTGTGTAGGAACTAGAGGCTTTGTAGCTGGGGCACTATTCAAAGCCACCTTAGAGGCCAGGTGCTTGGTCGGCGGAGGATTAGTCTATAGTCCAGAAGTGAATATGATACGTTTACCGGGTACCTTTGTTTCCCCCTGGCACTGGGCTTGGTTTTTGGTCTCTAGTGCCGTAATTTGTTATGCCAGTGCCTTTAGTGAAATTTCCCAAAAATGGCGACTAGCAGCCCTAGTGGGTTTAACCCTAGTTTTTATTAATGCAGTGATCTCCGGGCAAAGAGTAGCTTTCTTTGCTGTACCGATGATTATTGGTCTGATGACGATTCTTACGGGACAAATCGCTAACTTAAAAAGATTTTTGCCGATCATTTTTGCCGCCGCTTTACTTCTAGCTATCGGTTTTTCTTTCCTTAACCCCGATTTTGTCCAACAACGCTACGATAGTGCCATCGGCCGTTGGCAACAAGCTCCCCCCACCGCTTTTCTTCAAGAACAGTTGGATTTTGCTATCCGTAATCAGGGCGGTATTTTAGGTCGTGGACTTGGTGTAGCCACTGCTGCTGCTAGGGTTTTCGGTGATATTTCCTTTGTGGAAACCTATCACACTAAAGTTTTATTCGAGTTGGGATACATTGGTTTTACCTTGTACATGATATTCATGACCCATCTAGTTTATCTGACATTCCGCACCTATCGTTCCCTCAAAGATCCGACTCTGCGAGGTTTTGCCGGTAGTTATTGGGTTTTGCTGCTCTTTGTTGCCTATCTTCCCTATTGGTATGCCCTCGATACGGATCCTGTGGGCGTTTATTACTGGATATTTGCGGGCGTAATTTTTAGATTACCCGCGATCGAAAAACAGGAAAAAGAAGCCAAAATTCTGGCGGGGGAAACTGAAACAAAATCCTCCAAAAAGAGCTTAAAATTTAAACGCAAGGGTATTTCTTTAGCCTGAAATATGGGTGCTGGAGATTTCAGTTATCAGTTATCAGTTATCAGTTATCAGTTATCAGATTTGAGTTTTTAAGTGTGCGGTATTAAATAAGTACCTAAACAAAATTAATTACACATCTAAGCTCTCAGCCGTCAGCCTTTTGCTGTGAGTAAACAGTGAACTGAAAACTCAAATACGATCCCTAATAGCTGTATCGGAGTCTCGGAGTCTCGGAGTCTCGGAGTCTCGGAGTCTCGGAGTCTCGGAGTCTCGGAGTCTCGGAGTCTCGACTAGGAAATTAATTTTGCACGACTACTTAGAAGTTTTCTACTGTCTTTTTACTGATTACTGTTTACTGATTACTGATTACTGATTACTGTTTACTGATTACTGTTTACTGATTACTGTTTACTGCTATGAATTTTCCCTCGATTTCTGTCATCATACCCACCTATCGACGCGAAGAGCCTCTTAAAGATACTCTCGATGACCTGCTCAAACAAGATTACCCCAATTTTGAGGTATTAGTTATCGACCAAACCGCTACCCATAGCCACGAAATACAATCCTATCTAGAAAATCTGGCTAATCAGCACAAAATTAGCTGGTATCGGCTAGATTGGGCGAGTTTACCCGGTGCCAGAAATTATGGAGTCCGTCGCGCCCAGGGCGATATCGTTCTTTTTATTGATGATGATGTGCGGCTACCGGATAATTATCTCAAAGCACATAGTGAGAATTTTGTCAAGAACCCTGAGATAGGTGTAGTGGCTGGTCGGGTATTTGATCGCATGAAATTGGGTGACTCCCAAAAAATGGTGACAGATACCGGCAAACCCTACGAAATCGACTTTTTACCCCCCCAAGCGATGGATCCGGGCATTGCTTGGTATTACATCGATCTTGTCCACACCACTAAACCCCAGCAGGTAATCTCGGCCCGGGGCTGTAATATGTCTTTCCGGAAGGATATATTTACGAAATACGGCATTTGGTTCGATGAACGCTTTCGTGGCAGTGCCGTGCGCGAGGAATCGGATTTTTGCTTAAGGTTACGCCAGACTCCCTATCATGTCTGGTATGATCCCACCGCTTATCTGGTTCATTTAGGCGAAGAAACCGGCGGCTGTCATGATATTAGCACTCGTTCTCTGAGTTATCAGACGACTTTTTATCATAATCACTTTCTGATGGCCTTGAAAAATCTCACTCCCGCTCAACAATTGCGACTCTATGCTAAATTATTTGATTGTCACGTTCTTGGCAATCCTCCCTGTAATAAAGGTGGTTCCCCGATTAAAATCCTTTCTAGGGGAATTTTTTATAGTTTGGGTCTTCTGGATGCTCTGAAAACTCAAGTTAAGTCCCTCTGGAATGATGGCCAAATTTATACAAAACTAGATAATCTATGAGAATTTTAGTCGCTAGTCATACCTATGTCGTTGATCTCAACTGTGAGAAACTGCGCTCTCTGACAAGATTAAATCCCGATATTGAAGTTACTATTGTTGTTCCCCAACGTTGGCAACCGGGAGGAGTCCAAAATAAAATCATTGAAAGTCAACCGAAAATAGCTGATAATTTCCGAGTCATTCCTATCTCTAATTTTAGCCAAAATAACCAAGCTTTATTAACTTTTGGCACTGATATAATTTCTTTATTGCAAAAATTTAGACCCGATGTTATTCAAGTGGAACAGGGTTCTAAATCTCTCGCTTATGCCCAATTTATCACTCTGAATCGTCTCTTAAATCTCCGGGCTAAAAATGTATTTTTTACTTGGTGGAATCTTCCCTATACTCCTAAATTTCCCATCTCTTGGTTAGAAGCTTATAACCTGAAAAATACCAATGGTTTAATCGCTGGTAATCAGGACGGGGTAGATGTTTTAAAAGAACGGGGTTACAGGGGTAAATACACCGTTTTACCACAATTAGGAGTGGATGAAGTTCTTTTTTCCCCCAGCAAGCAACCCGATTTAGCTCGATCTTTAGGCATTGAATCCGATGAATTCGTGATTGGTTTTATCGGTCGTTTTGTGGAAGAGAAAGGTATTCTAACGCTGATTAAAGCTGCAGCTAAATTAACAGGTAAGTGGAAATTATTACTGTTAGGTCGGGGAATACTGAAAGATAAAATAGTCAGCGAAGCTACAGCCGCAGAAATAAGCGATCGCTTGATGATAGTGGAAAGTGTTCCCCACGATCAAGTAGTTAATTATATTAACCTGATGAACACTTTAGTTTTGCCTTCAGAAATCACCTATCAGGTCAAAACTTTAACGGCCGTCGGTTGGAAAGAACAATTCGGTCATGTTTTAATTGAAGCCATGGCCTGTCAGATTCCTGTTATTGGTTCTGATTCAGGAGAAATTCCCTTTGTTATTGCTGATACGGGTTTAATTTTTCCCGAAAAAGATGGGGAGGCACTGGCTAAATCTATACAAACTCTCTTAGATAATCCCAGCTTCGCTCTTGAATTAGGCCAGAGGGGTTATCAGAGAGTAATGACCAATTATACTAATAAAGCCCTCGCTCAAAAACAATTGGATTTCTATCAACAATTACTCCCTCGGTGATGGAAGTGGGGTGTGGGGTTGTGGGGTGTGGGGTCTGGGGAGATGGGGAAGTGGGGTGACCACTTCGTGCGCGTTGCGGGGGGAAGTGGGGAAGTGGGGTGATGGGGAGAAAAAAGCTGATAACTTACAACTGATAACTGATCACTGAATCACTGATAACTGATCACTGATAACTGATCACTGGTTATGAACCATTCTTGACACCCCCTAGTCTAAAGGGACAAGTAGCTAGGGGTGAGGGGAATGATCGAGGTGATAACCGAGAAGCAAACGAGTGTGAGCGATCGAGAGTTAATTTTAAAATGTCAAAGGGGTGATCGGGGTGCTTTTCGTCACCTTTACCGTCTCTATCAACCAAAAATCCGCTCTACTCTCTATCAACTCTGTGGACAGGAATTCCTAGAGGATTTTGTCCAAGAGGTATTTTTAAGAGTGTGGCACGGGTTGCCGAAATTGCGTTCACCTGAATACTTTTCCACTTGGGTTTATCGGATCACTTGCAATGTGGCGATCGATGGTCGGCGACAATTAGCCAAAAGACAAATGAGGATGGCCAAAAGCACTGATCAGGAAAACTCCCTTGATAGCGAATCCCGTCCCCAAGATAGTCCCGATTTGATGCAACTGCATTATGAGGAAGTGGTCCGACAAGGGTTAGAAATTCTCAGTTTAGAACATCGCGCTGTCCTTGTCCTTCACGATCTAGAGGACTTACCCCAAAAGGAAATCGCCGAAATCTTAGAAATTCCCCTCGGTACGGTGAAATCACGTCTTCATTATGCGCGTAAAACCATGGGTCAATTTTTGCAAAAACAAGGAGTTATCTAATGTCCCCAGAAGATGACAAAGTGGTTAATTTTCTGCGTCGCTATCGTCCATCGCTGCCACCTCAACCGATGATAGATGAAGAAAAACAGTTAATGCAAATGATTAGGGAAGAAAAGCCAGTAAATTTCCCAAAATTGCCGCCTTTATTGGGGTGGATAACTGGTATTACTGCCTTATCTGTGCTGATTTTTGCTTCCTATCGTTGGTCTCATCCTCATCCACAACTGGGACAAATTTCTGACGAGCAGTTAGAAGCTTTTTTAGTGGAGAGTTGGAACCATAGCATCGCTCCACCGATTGCTGCTTCTAGCGTTTATAGTTCGCCTTGGATGAGCTTAAACGAGCCTCAACTCACCTATTCTACCTATAATCCTTAATTTCTTTGTCGAGGTCAATTATGTCCCTTTCTACTGTCTCGATTCTCGGCACGACCATGGCTTTAACTCTAGCGGCTAACCTAGTCCCCACTGCCACTGTGCTATCCTATCCCCAAGATGGTCTATTTATTGCTCAAACTAGCTCTCCCCAGCGTCCTGAAAATCGTCCCCGTCGGGTGGATAATTCTAGAGAAAGACTAATCGAACAATTGAACCTTACGGATGAGCAAAAGTCGAAAGTTGCCGCTATTCGTCAGAAATATCAGGAAAAAACCCAAGAATTGCGAGAAACCCTCAGAAGCAACGAACAAGAATTAAATAGTTTATTATCGAATAATGCTTCCGATCGAGATATCCGTTCTAAACATCAGCAAGTCTCTCGGAATCGCCAAGAAATGAGTAACCTGCAATTTGAAAGTTTTTTGGAAATTCGTCAAGTCTTAACTCCCGCTCAAAGAACGGAATTTTCCCAGTTAATGCAGGAACGTCGCGCTAATTCCCGCAACCGCGGACGACAATAATTCTCATCGGTGCGGATTAAGATCGAGTTTGATGGCGATACATTAGAAAAAAGGAAAGGATGGGCAAGTAACCCATCCTCAACTTATCATTTACTAATAAATTTATCGTTTCCAAGTGACTTTTGGTAGGATATGATTCATATCTACCCGGTTTTTATACTTGGTGGCGAAGTTTAGGAGGGAATCGAGGAGAGAATCGGAGAGATAGTGAGGTTGTAGGCCTAGATCGAGTAATTTCGTGTTTTTAGCGTTAAAATAATGTTCCTCTAACTCGATGCGCGGGTTGTCAAGATTGTTAATCTCCACATTTAACCCTAATGCGGAACCAGCTTTTTTCACCATCAGTGCCAAGTCACCGACGCTAAACAGTTCGGTAAATTGGTTAAAAACGCGAAATTCCCCCGATTGAGCAGGATTAGCGATCGCTAATTCCAAACAACGCACGGTATCGCGGATATCTAAAAATCCTCGCGTTTGACCACCTTTACCGTACACTGTCAGGGGATGACCGATCGCCGCTTGAATACAAAAACGGTTTAAAGCAGTGCCAAAAACCCCATCGTAATCGAGACGGTTAATTAACATCTCATCCATTCCCGTCTCTTCGGTGAGGACTCCATAAACCACCCCTTGATTGAGATCTGTAGCTTTTAAACCCCACATCCGACAGGCAAAATGGATATTATGGCTATCGTGGACTTTGCTGAGATGGTACATACTACCGGGCTGTTTGGGATAGGGTAAAGTATCCTTACGACCGTTATGTTCGATCGTGATGTAGCCTTCTTCAATATCTATATTCGGTGTGCCATACTCACCCATGGTTCCCAGTTTTACTAGGTGCGCTTCGGGAAATTCCTCTTTCATCGCGTAGAGGATGTTTAAATTGCCAACCACGTTGTTAACTTGGGTTAAAACTGCGTGTTCGCGATCGATCATGGAGAAGGGTGCAGATCTCTGTTCTCCAAAGTGAACAATCGCATCCGGTTGAAACTGTCGCAGGGATTGAATCAGAAAGTCGTAGTCATTAATATCCCCGACAAAAAGATCGATCGATTTTCCTGTTAGATCTTGCCAGCGTTGAATCCGATGAGATATGGGTGCGATCGGTGTTAAGGTATCGCAGCCTAATTGTAAGTCCCAATAGCGACGAACTAAACTATCAAGTATGCCTACTTCGTAACCTCTATTTGATAGATGGAGTGCCGTTGCCCAACCACAATAGCCGTCTCCGCCAATAACCAAAACTCTCATACAATATCTGTAAAGTTTATACACTCGTCCTTGGTAACTCTAGCAGTTTTGTGTCACGCTTTACCAGTTTAATCCCCCTGAACATAGCGGGGTGTGGGGTGATGGGGAAATGGGGTGATGGGGAAATGGGGTGATGGGGAAATGGGGTGATGGGGTGATGGGGTGTGGGGTGTGGGGAGAATAAATAAAGGTAGTCTATTGACAACTGCTCACTGATTACCACTGTCCACTGAAAACTCAAATCTGATAACTGATAACTGATAACTGATAACTGATGAGGGTGTTCTAGAAAACTTGACAAGGGAACGGATTGTAGGGAAACTCAGCTTGTTAGTCAAGGTACTAGAGCAAATCTCAATTTCTTTTTTACTTTTTACTTTATTACTTGATCTTATGCGTTGGCAAGCTCGGCAAAAATCTTCGTTTCCTTTGCTTCCCCTATACGGATTTTTGGCATTTATTGTCACTTGTCTGATTATTTGGGCAATTTCTCTCTATCCTCGTTCTAATGCTCTGGTGGGGGGTGATTCTCTCCCCGCACCTTTTAGGGAGTTTCAACCGGAATGCGCGGATTATGTCCTAGAAAATAGTTCTTTTAAGGATATATCGACAATTTTTGATTGTAAAACCTATAAAAACCTCTCCGATCGAGTGATTATTCCCCTATCTCTCCAAAAAAACGATATTAGTCTCGATAATTGGCCAAATAACTCGGCAACAGCGATCGAATTAGCACCCTGGCCAGAAATTCATCCCCGCGCTCAAGGGACAAAAGTGCCGATTTTAATGTATCACGACATTTTACCAAAAAAAGAGGTATTTTTTGACGTTACTCCCGCCGAATTAGAGGCACATTTTCAATTTTTGCAGGAAATCGGGGCAACTCCTATCAGTATCGATTGGTTAATTTCCCATCTGCGGACAGGTATCCCCCTTCCCGCTAAACCGGTTTTATTGACTTTTGATGATGGTTATGGGGGACATTACCAGTATGTCTATCCTTTATTGAGAAAATATAACTATCCTGCTGTTTTCTCGATTTATATCAATAAAATGGCTCAAAAAACTGGTAGAACCAGTGTCACTTGGCAACAACTCCAGGAAATGGCCGCCGATCCTCTAGTACAGATTGTCTCCCATAGTGTTAGTCATCCCCGGGATTTAAGATTATTGTCCGATGCAGATTTGGAGCAAGAAGTCAAGCAATCGAAACAAATCTTAGAAAAAGAATTGGGCATTCCGATTAATTATTTCACCTATCCGGAAGGGAAGGCGGACGATCGAGTGAAGGAATTCGTCAAAAAAGCGGGTTATCGGGCGGCTTTATCGATGAATGACCTCGATGAGCATTTTGCGGGACAATCCCCCGATTTACTCACGATTGGACGCTTTGGGCAATCACGCACGCGAGAAGTTGTACCGCAAGCTTGGGGGGGTGATCCCTTACCCCGTAGGGATGGCGGTTTTAACTTTGCCACCACCATCCAAAAACGGGAAGTGGAATTTCCAACCAATACACTTGTATTGATTAGTGGCGGGATTCCCAAAACCATCCACGCTGATAGTCGTTATCAAGTGGAGGAAATTATCGCCAGTACAGAAGCGATCGCAGCCGTGGACGGCGGTTTTTTCTCTCTCAAGGAATTGGACTCAAATCAGATGATCGGGCCGGTTTTAAGCCAAAATGGCGGCTTTATCCCGGGATATGAGGGAGAAATCGGCAAGTTAGAGGGTCGTCCTTTAGTAATCATTACCGATCAATGGGTGCGTTATCTTCCCTTTGATCCGGCCCGTCATAATACCCTAGAAGGAATCGCAGCGGAGGCTGGAGATGATCTCAAGGTTACGGATGCTTTTGTCGCGGCCGCTTGGTTAGTCAAAGATGGACAACCACAACCGCGGGAATCCTTTGGTACACTTTACGGTTTTGATGCCCTGCGTCACCGGGCTTTTTGGGGGATTAATCAGGCAGGACAGCCAGTTATCGGGGTTTCCAGAGAGCCGATCGATTCGATGGCTTTGGGAGAATTATTAGTACAGGCAGGTTTTCGGGACGCAGTGATGTTAGACTCGGGAGCAAGCACCTCCCTCGCTTATCAAGGTCAATCGCAAGTGCATTATACTCCCCGTCCCGTTCCCCACGTTGTCGCTTTATTTCCCCCCACAGAAACCTATATTGTTCCCATTAATCATGTGGGGATTCCCTGCGTAATTTTCGCCGATTCCTGTCCTGCGGGGAGTTAGGTTAGCACTGAGCTAAGACGCATTTTAACCGCCTATCCTTAGATTAGCTGAATCTCCCCCACCCCCCCCTTGCCCCCCCGACGTCGGGGCGGCAAGGGTAGGGGGTTGAATATACGGGAAAATCAAGGAAAATAAATCATGCACTTTTTCTGTCAAAATTTGTCAGGAGGAAAAAACAACTTTTCTTTTAGAAAGAGTGGATTGTCCAAAAACTTGCTCTTGCCAAATATTAACATCCTTCGACCTGATAGTTTCCAACGCCTCTTTAATCAAATTGACAGTGAAATCGGTAGTTACTAGCACTATTGTTAAAACCATAACCCCCAGTTCGTTTATAGGACATCTTTGCGAAAAAAGCTTATACTTACCAAAGATAGATTCAATGACATCGGAAGTTCCCAGAAATATCTCACCTTCTGGGATAGTAGAAGTTTGTTCTAACAAATAACGCTGTATTTTCTGGTAAATAGGGATAAGACTTTCGGGAAGGGAAGACTGGGGAAAAAGCTTATCCCATTGAGATAAAGATGTTTGAGTTAACCCCTCATGTTTGATTTGAGCTTCAAGACTTCGGGTCATAGCCAAGATGGTAGCCCAGACAGGGAGAGAATCTTGATTGATAGTCTAGGAGCCAGTCCAAAGACCCTATCTAAGTTAAAATAACGAGATTTTGTCCGTTGACAAGGCGGCATTAAAAACAATAATTCGGTTTGTTGTATCTCTTGACGACACTGATGACATTTTTTGACAAATGACTGATATTGTTCATCTTTTTCCAGTTCTGACTTTAAAATCAATGCCATCTGATGAGTTACCTCATAAGTGTGAGCAACTTCTGGATTTTTCTCCTGATATAATTGGATTCCTCTGTATAAATCCCTGCCGTGGTCGGACAGTATTTGTCGAGGAGTTCCCATCTTATTTGTTACTTGTTCTAACAGTGCCGCTATCAATTCTCCCTTTGTTGATGTCATAATCTCTAGTTATAGTTATTACGCTAGGGAGTAGAACGATGATCAAGGCGATATCTTTCTCTGAGTCGGAGATTATCTATCCCGATAGTGATGGTAAACCGATGGCCGATAATACCAAACAGTTTCGCTGGATTGTGACGATCAAGGAAAATCTCGAATGTTTATTCGCAGACAATGACAATGTGTTTATCGCCGGCGATCTGTTGTGGTATCCGGTCGAGGGGGATAATAAAACCTGTCAAGCGCCGGATGCTATGGTGGTGTTTGGCAGACCCAAGGGCGATCGAGGTTCCTATAAGCAATGGTTAGAAAACCAGATTGCGCCGCAGGTGGTCTTTGAAATTCTCTCTCCAGGCAACACTAAAGCGGAAATGCGCCGAAAATGGCAATTTTATCAGCGTTTTGGCGTAGAAGAATATTATCTCTACGATCCCGATGCTAATTATCTACAGGGTTGGTGGCGAAGGGGTGATCAATTGGAGATGATTGCCGCGATCGATAATTGGCAGAGTCCGCTTCTACAGATTCGTTTTCAACTGGAGAGTCCCCAGTTAGCTATTTTTTATCCCGATGGCTCGCGGTTTTTGACCACCCTAGAAATCAAGCAAAAAGCGGAATTAGCCGAACAGCAAGCCCAACAGGAACGTCAACGGGCCGAATTAGCTGAGGCAAAATTAGCCCGCTTAGAGGCGCAATTACGGGACCTGGGGATTAATCTAGAGGAAAGCTAACGAGAGGCGGGAAGGACGGGATTTAACCACTGGAGAATCTCATCTTTGAGACGGGAATTATCCCGGGCAAGTCCCTGTTTTAACCATTGGCCGATCGCATCGAGGGGAGTAAATACTTCTCCGGTTTGCCAACTGACATCTTGACTCAAGGGAGTGAGATGATTGCCCGGGAGAGTTCGCAGGGCAATTAAATCATTAAAGCGTTTTTTTAGCAGGGGATTTAATACCAGAGATTGATCGATCGTGTCGTCTTGAAAACGGATTAAAAGATTGCGACGAATGGCATAATCTTGGAAAATTAACTCGTTTGTTTCTTCGGGGGAAGGGGTAAATTCGAGGTTAAAAGTGGTGTCAATTTGCAAAGGTTCAATAAAGGGAATAGCTCGACGAATGGGATAATTATTAAAGGAAATGAGGATATTTCCCGCCCGTTCCACTTCGTAGAGACTACCGATTAATAAATGTAGTTTACACCCCATACTGTGACCCAATCCGTAGATGGGGAGATAACCTTGGGGCAGACTATGATTCCAGCGCAGACGTTCAATAATATTATCAAAACGGTTTAAAACTGTGCGGGCGATCGATTTGTGATCGAGGGTATTAACAAAGGGAGTCGCGACCATAGCGTAGCCTGAATTCCCAAGACTTTCTAATAACCAACGATAGGTAATATTCGGGGCCGCCGCTACAAATGCCCCACCTAAAAAGTGAATGATACCCCGGGGACGACGGGGGAGAAAAACCCAATTACCCGCTATTTCTTGCCAATTCATAATTAGTTATCAGTTAATTAATAACTTAGTCACTCACCAAATAAAGACTACCTCATATTATACTAAATCCTGTTTAAAACGGATAGGAGATTAGCCCGAGATTTGCCCGCTGGATAAAGATAACTGCTTGCCCAAGTTATAAAAAATCGGGATGAATAGTTCTAGGGCAGTTTTTTCTTAATAAAAGCCACTAATTGCGACATTTGTTTCTTCATAGTTTCCATTTCTGTTTGCATTTGGGCAATTTGGGACTGGAGAGTCTGAATATCGGTGCTATAATCCCCAGTGAGTTTCTCTAGTTTCGGGCTAAAAACTGTTGGTTTGGGAGAATATTGTTTGGCCTTAGCCATCGCTTCTTTAATCGCTTGTACCAATTGTTTTTGGTCGAAAGGCTTCTCAATAAAGGCAAAATGCGGGAAAGGTTCGGGGATTTTCTCTACTACCTCCTCTTTCCGTCCCGACATTAACACTAGGGGGATACTTTTGAGATTATCTTCGGTTTGGATTTGCTGAAACACCTCCCAACCGCTCATTTTCGGGAGAAGGAAGTCCAAAATAATCAAATTCGGGTTTTCGGTACGGATGAGATGATAGCCCTCTAATCCGTCTTTAGCTTCGAGTAATTCAAAGTTACCCTCTGGTAACATATCGCGAACGTGCATCCTGATCACTTTACTGTCATCGATAACGAGAATTTTATGATTTGACACGATAGACACCTTAGAAAAGAGACAATAGATAAGCTCGATGATTCGAGGGGGTATTGGGGGAAACTTTCGGGATACGGATTGAGAATTCCCAAAAAACCCCTAGAAACTAACATACATCATAAAGAAAAAACCTCGGTTAATGTCCGAGGCTGCTGTTGTAGGAGAACTCAATGCAAAACAAAAGGAAGATACCAAAACCAAAAAGGTTTTGAACGGTAAATCACCTTTGTTGTCCCATTGTAACCCCTGTTTAAGCGTATCGGGAGGAAGTAGCACTTTTTAGGGCTAAATAACCTAAACCGAGACATAAAAGCGCATTTACGCCCAAAAATGCCTGAGCGATCGTACCAGAACCTAACCAGATCAGAGTAGGATGGACAACAGCACTGATACCTAAAGTCACCGCCATAGCTAAAGATACCCCCACCGCTAACCATTTTGCCTGGGGATGACCCAAAAGCAGGGCAATCAGGACAAAGGGCAGGATAACACTGGCAAAAAGCGGATTAAGGGCAGAACTTCCCTGAATAACGCCTCCTAGGTCGGAAAGAGAACTCCCCATCACTCGGAAAGGCCATTGGGGTAAATCGAAGATATAAAGACCTCTGAGGAAAAATAAGCCAGAACTGCCAAAAATTAGACCAGCATTCAAAAATCCGTTCCAGGGGAAGGGAAAATAATTTCTCAGCCACCAAGCGAGGAGATAAGAACCCAAAACCATGGCCATTTTGGGCAAAACCGCCACCGCGCCGCCATCAATCCAGAAACGGGGATTGAGATAACCGTTATCGCGCAACCAACGCCAAAAATCCCGGAAAGTAATCTGTCCTTTCAGGGCCAATTGTAGAGCATTGCCCGCGTCTAATTGTCCGGCACCAAAATGATTAAAGGGATCATCATTGATCTTACGGGCTGACTGTTGCAAAACCTCTAAAACTGCATTGGGTTCTTTAATTCCCGCAGCCTTGATTAAAGCTACCACCCCAGCAACGTGAGGGGCTGCCATGCTGGTTCCCTGAAAACCGAGGAACGCCGGTTCACCCCCTTTAGCGGGATCGATGGTTTCTTGGATAATTTTACCCGTATCGGAGCCGCCGGGGGCAGCAATATCGATTCCGGCTCCGAAATTAGAATAGGGGGCTTTATTTCCGGAGGCATCTACCGCAGAAACGCCGATAACGTGCGGAAAACGGGCGGGATAGGCGGCGGAATTATCATCGGCATTACCGGCAGCGGCGACGATTACCACACCCTTACTATAGGCATATTCGATCGCCTCTTTCATTACTTGGGTTTCCCCTCCACCCCCTAAACTCATATTGATGACATCGGCTTTATTATCGACGGCAAAACGGATCGCTTCGGCAATATCTGCCACGGTTCCCCCACCCGTCCCGGAAAGTACCTTGAGGGGCATGATTTTGGCTTTGTAGGCGATGCCGGCTACCCCGTAGTTATTATTGGTCGATTGGGCAATTGTTCCCGCTACATGGGTTCCGTGACCGTTATCGTCCTCGGCATTGCTGCGATCGTTGACGAAGTCGTAGCCTTCCACAAACTCGGTTTCTCGCAGATCGGGAACTTTTGATACACCTGTATCAATAACGGCGACGGTGATCCCTTCACCGTGATTTTCTTCCCAAGCGCGTTCGATGTTAATTCCCCGCAGGTTCCACTGTTTGCTATAGTCGGGGTCGTTAGGGGCGATAAAAGCATGATAAATATAATCGGGTTCGATCGATTCGGTGTATTTTTTTAGGTCGGAATTGCGGAGAGTTTTCAGGAGTTTGCTATCTCCTGCCACGGTGTAAAGATGTTCATCGATGGAAAAAATACTATTTAAACTGGTGGTTTTTCCCGCTTTTTTGTTGACAGTATTTAACTGCTCATCGAGGACGCTGACGGGTATATCGTCCTTAAAGTCGATCAAAATTGATTGATATTCGCCCCGATTTGCTAATCCAGTAAAGTGAAAGAGCGCAAATCCTAGACCGATAATAAATAGGGTTAACAATAAAATTTTTTTCATAGATTTCCTAAGAATTTATCATTACAAGCCAAGGTTTTTTAGTTTCGATGAGAGAATCCGAGGGAAGTTCCCCTGTTTTTGTCGCAGTTGAAGATAGGACTAACCAGTTACAAAAAGTCACCTGTTGTTTATTTTAAGCTCGATCGCCGATCGCTGTTAATTGCCGACTGGCAAAAATAGCTTCGTAGTGGCGATAATGTTTAAATTCGAGGAGATTATAGAAAGGATCCTCTAGAAAAAAGGTTTTATGTTCGGTTATCTCCCCAGCAAAGCGAGTTTTTGGTTCTAGATAAAATTTTAGTTGATTGACTCGTGCTTGTGCGAGAAGATTGTCCCAATCCCTGGCATTCGGCAGAATTAGACCAAAATGGCGCGGATAAATGCTATTTTGGGGAGTAAGAGGCATTTCAGTGACGTGAGCGACTACCTGATGACCATAGAAATTTAAGATTATCGCTTTCTCGGTTTCCCTTCCCGCTAAACAACCTAAACCATCACAGTAAAAGCTTTTAGCGGTGGACACATCGGTAATCGGAATAGCGAGATGAAAAATTGCAGGTTGATTCATGGCGATCGAGTTTATCGGCATTCTACTAGGTTCCATTGTAGTGATCGAGGGGCGACTTTTCCGAAAATTTTTTCTTGAAATTGGCAATTAGCTAAGATTGGCTAAATAAATCTAAAAATCTTGTTTAATAATATCTTTAGGCTTTTTTGACATCAAAAAGTGCCGACTCTTAGAGTAATCGCAGGGAAATTTTAGGCACTTTTTCCCTGAAAATCGATAAAACCCCACACCCTACACCCCACACCCCCCTGCCCCCCCGATGTCGGGGGGGTTGGGGGGGTCACACCCTACACCCCACACCTCACCTAAAGACTTTGCGCGATTCTAAAACCAGCGTGTTGATAAAAATTCCGGCGAAACCAATTGCGATAGTAGGGTAAGATTTCTGTACCGTTAGTCACCCAAGCTCCTCCTAACATCATTTTATGTTGACTATTAAAGAAAGGAGTGGAATTGTCAGCATAGAGGTAATGGGGTTGAAAGTCAGTTAAGGGATTAAAATCATCTTCTAGCCATTCCCAGACGTTACCGCGTAAGTCATAAATTTCTGAGTTATTGCCCGTATTTTTTAACATTCCCACGGGAGTGGGAGAACAGAATTTTAAATTGAGGTTATAGTCATCAAAGTTATCGTTTTCTAGGGTATAACATCGATTTTTTTGACTGCCATAGGTGACTAAATTCCACTCAGCTTCCCTCATTAAACGTATTCCTTGACCTTGAAAACGACAGTAGGCGATCGCTTCATAATAGTTCACTTCTACTGGCCAATCGAGAGGTAAATCGAAAACATCAAACATGGCTCGATATTGATAATTTCCTCCCTCATCTACCAGCCAAAATTTAGGATATTTGACTCGATAATGATTTTTCCATTGCCAAGCTTCCTCATCCCAATAGCTGGGATTTTCGTAACCACCATTATGGACAAATTCTTTAAATTCTCCGTTGGTAATCATATATTTACTCACCAGAAAATTGTTAACTTGAACTTGCCGATAACCATACTCATTATCCCAACCATAAATAGGAGAATCTTGGGGTTTACCAATTTCTACTATTCCCCCAGAAACCTCCACCATTTGATTAGGACTAGCTTGACCAAAAGAAGGAGCATAATGCCAACCAGGAGGACGTTGCAGACAATCTAGAGGCAGTTGTCTGAGTAACATTGAAGATGTTTCAAAGTGAACACGCTGATGCTCAATTCCCATCATTAATGACCAGAGAGAATGCTGAGGATGAATAGGAAGATTAAGGGGGATATTTTTAATTATTTCGACCACAATTTCATAGACTTGTTGTCGATATTCCCAAACTTTAGCCACCCCAGGCCACTGAATCTGAGCGATAGCAGAGTTTAATTCTGCGGGAGTTGCCGGATCTACTCCCACTCCAAACAATAATTCGTAGTCAGGATTAGGGCTTTTTTTTAATAGGTTAACCAGCTGCAATTTATTCAGATAAAAAGCGGCAGCATGACCTAAATAAAAAATGAGGGGATTTCTTAAATCATCAGGGTTACAATAAAAAGCTTCTTCTTTGATGATGCTTTTTAACAGCAGATATTCTAATTGCCAAGCATTATCAAAATAGTCCAGTATATTTTCTCGACTACATTTTTTTAGAGAGATAGGAGCCTGTGCTTTAATCTTTTCCATGTTTTTATGCCTCTATTACTGATAAAAATCTTTTCATTATTTACAGGGATAACTGACAGAGAATTAAACCGAATAAATTTTCAGGATCGGTGAAAACCTTGAGCGGTTTTAATCCCTTTGATTCTAGGTCTTTTTCCATAGTTTCTAGGTTGAATTTACGGGAGATTTCTGTTAAAATACTCTCCGATGCTTGAAAATTAACTGTTAAATCGAGTTTTTTAAGATGAACAGAATGAGTTTTTTGACAAATTAAATACATTTCAATTTGAGATTGGTCTTGATTATAGATAGCTTGATGACTAAATAAATCAAGGTTAAAATCAGCTTGAAAACGCCAATTTAAATGGGAAAGCATATTTAAATTAAAAGCGGCTGTTACCCCTTGGGCATCATTATAAGCTGCTTCTAATATTGCCGCTGGTTTTTGGAGATCAATCCCTAATAAAAAATAATCTCCAGCTTTTAGAACAGTGGCAATTTCTTCTAAGAATTTATCACATTCAGCCGCAGAAAAATTACCGATCGAACTTCCCAAGAAAAAAATCATTCTGGTATTATCGGAAGCATTTCGATAATAGGCTAAGGCCTGTTCATAGGTTCCAATTAACCCCTGAATTGGTAAATTAGGATATTCTTTTTGTAATTCTATGGCACTAGCTTGGAGAATAGTTTCACTAACATCGATAGGTACATATTTAGAGGATTTTTGTTGCTGATAATAAGCGTCCAATAACAGACGAGTTTTAGTGGAACTACCACTACCTAATTCGATCAATTCGCAGGCTCCTGTATAGGCGACAATTTCTGGGGCATATTCTTGGAGAATAGCGGTTTCTGTCCTAGTGGGATAATATTCTGGCAATTGACAGATTTCTTCAAAAAGTTGCGAACCTTGCCGATCATAAAAATATTTAGATGGTAAACTTTTGGGGGTTTTAGTTAATCCTTCAATCACATCTTTGCCATCATCTTTAACCAGGTTTTGTCCCGTAGCAACGGTGGCTAAATACTCAATTTGTAACAGTTCTTGGTTAGATTGTTTAAGTTGCATAGATTCTCCGATTATTCTCCAGTTTTTTGATTGTTCTCGATCGATACCGAGGATGAAATCCACTTTGACAGCTTGAATGCTGGCAGCGATTATCATTCCCCGGTAATCTTACCACTAAAACGCCGCAAAATTTACCTCTTGTGTAGATAAACCAAGTTTGTGGATGGTAAATAAAAGCTGTTAAATCGCTCAAGATGAGTGCTGATGTTATTCAAGTAAAATTACTGGTTTAATTAATCAGTAAAGACTGCATTTCCTCTAAGGTAAGATTTTCTTGAATGTAGCGAGGTTTAAGGGGATGATAGGGACTAGCAAGACGATCTATCTTAATAATTCTAGCCGTTTCAGGAATGAGCGGAATATCGGGATCGTAGGGAGTGCTGCGGGTAAGGGAACTAGAAAAACCTTTAAAAATAGAGATTTCTTCCTCCTCCCCATCCACAGCAATAGTCACTAATAAAACCTCCTGGGGATTTTTGAGGGTGTATTGTTCGAGTTGTTGACCAATATTCATAGAAAAATGGCTAATCATCGATAGCTAAAAACTTACTGTTGTAAAGCTGAACGTCCCTGTTTGCCAAGGCGAATAAGAAGAAAATGGGCAAAATAGAGAGTATAAAAAGAGAGACCAACTAAACCAAAAAAGCCCAAAACATTAGCAGTAGCTTCTGAATGAAAAATCTCGCGAAACTGCCAGGGTGCTTCCTGCCAAACCTGACAATAGGGAGAATTTAGCAATTCCCCTGACATAGCACAGGAGAGAAAAGGTAGGGTAGAAATTGCGCCCAGAGGACAATAAATCGTAACTGCCCAACGCCAAGCAGTGGTGACAAATTTAATTGGACTGGCGGGTAAATCTTTAATTTCATCGTTAATATCCACCCAAAACCAGAGGGAAATCGGGATTAAAATCTTAGCTAAAAAACTGGTGACAAAACCAATCGGCCAGGAAGCGATCATTAAATATACGGTAATTAACAAAAGACTAGCCACTCGCCAATAGATAATCAACAATTTTTGTAATGATTCGATTTTTGCAAATAAAGACCAAATCAACAAAATTGCTGGAATAATCACCGTAAATAGGACGGCTAAACGATAATCTATCCAAACGAGAGGACGAAACCAAAGTTGATTCATAAATTATTTAGACAATTACACTGTCAACATTTTACTGTCTTCGGACGCAGGAGCCAAAATCAGCCACAGCTTGACCAACAAACAACAAAACTCAGGGCGATCTCTTTATAGTTGAGATCGCCCTAAAGCTAGGATTCTACTGTAAGGAGAGAAAAAACTGCTGCCTGACTGGATTAATCTTCATAAAGGCGACACTCGGCGGCATCGGGATTATCAGCACAATACTTTTCAAAGTAGGTTTTTTGGGGATGGTCTTGACGTTGGTGAGCAGCTTCTGCTTGTAATTCTTCCACCGCATCCCAAGCGGCGGCACATTCACCAGAGGTGGCACCTTCCGTACTACAGACGGCTCTGGCATTTTCTAGCTCTTCTTGAATTTTATCCTGGATATTGCTCATGATTCCTCTGGAATTGATCTATTGATACTCTAACAATTATACAGTCACCTTCTCAAACCACAGGATCGGTTATCCCACTTGATCGCCTTTCCTGTGCTATGAAGCCGATCCTAGCGCAATTTTTCGGGAATTTAACATCAAGATTTCCTGACGGGGCCAATTTTTAGCCCAGATTTCGCACTGGAGAAATGGCAGCGGGATTTCTCCCCAGTATAGACAGCGAGCAGAACCATATCTCGACTTATTTAGGCCGTCTTACCTGTCTCGATGCTCCCTTAGACGCGGGGGCGCAGATCGAATAAGTTATTCTAGGGGAAAAAGACTGTTTTGCTGGCAATAGTCAGCATTCCTGTCACCAAAATGCCGACAATGCTAAGGAATCCAATGGTGGTAATGTTGACTCGTGCGTTGAGATCGTCAACCCGCTTTTCTAGTCCCGTAACTTTGGCATCTAAGGCCTTAATATCCCCTTTAATTTCTCCTAAACTGTTCTCGATCGCTTTCTGTCCATTTTCTAGGTTTGTCAGTCGGGACTCGATCGCTGTCAGTCGGGACTCGATCGCTTTCTGTCCGCTAACGATTAAATCTTCTAACCTTTTCAGATCATTCTCGGTAACTGCTGTCATCAGTGACAATCCTCTTATAGTTGAATTTTTGCCAGTCTCCTAATCAATACTCTATCAATATTTTCTCGGTCGGGGACTCTTTCAAACAGTAATTGGCAAAAATCAGATTCCCTACTGAGAGAGCCTAGTGATCCCGTCAAAACTGAAACAGTTTTTGATTCGGTTACGGGGACAGCAGCGCGCGCATTTAGGGCTGTATAATTGCCGTTGATATTATTAACAATAAAATCTGGGTGCAGCAGGACGGCACGGTAGCAGCGATTGGCGATAAATTGGTAGCTAGGGGAGTCCCCAAACAAGACATCGTTTTAGCTTACCATGGGCCCCCTGTGCGACAATATACCGAGTTTGCCCTTGGCTAAAACCATTAATTGATGACTTTGCCCATACAAGTTTTACCCCAAGACGTAATCGATTTAATTGCCGCAGGAGAGGTAATCGACTCTTTAGGCGCTGTGGTGCGAGAATTAGTCGAAAATGCCATTGATGCGGGGGCAGAGAGGATTACCATCGATATATCTCCCCAAAACTGGCGAATACAAGTATCGGATAACGGCAGGGGAATGTCTAGAGAAGATTTGCAACTGTGTAGCTATGCCCACAGTACCAGCAAAATCCGCCAACGGGACGATCTTTGGCAGATTACCAGTCTCGGATTCCGTGGTGAAGCTTTGCACAGTATCGCACAGGTGGCGCATCTGCGGGTTGCCAGTCGCCATGACGATGATTTAGGTTGTTATTGTCTTTACAATCACCAAGGCGAGCCGGGTAATTTAGAAACGATTCCTATAGCTATCGGTACTATCGTCACGGTAGAGAATCTCTTTGGTAACTTTCCCGTGCGTCGTCAAGCTTTACCGTCAATTAACAAACAATTAAAGGATATACAGACTTTAATTCATAATTTTGCTCTCTGTCATCCCCAAATTACTTGGCAGGTTTTTCAAGATCATCAAGATTGGTTACGCATTAGTCCGGGTAAGGATGCCAGTCAAATATTACCCCAATTAGTTAAATCTCTGCATTTTAACGATTTAGCATCCCTAAAACTTGACTTAACGACTCCTGACGCAGAATCTGCTCAAATTGAATTAGTCATTGGTTTGCCCGATCGCATTTCTCGCCATCAACCAGATTGGGTTAGAATTGCTGTTAATGGGCGAATGGTGCGCTCATCGGAGTTAGAACAGGCAATATTTGAAGCTTTCGCTCGCACAGTCCCTAAAGATCGCTATCCCGTTTGTTTTCTCCATCTACATCTTAACCCTCGTTCGATCGATTGGAATCGTCACCCAGCCAAAGCGGAAATATACCTGCATAACCTCATTTTTTGGCAAGAACAGATAATTTCAGCCATAGACAAGGCGTTAGGACTAAATCCCGAACATATACCCGAAAAAGCGCAAAATCAGCGCGTCAGTCAAATTCTCAAGGCTGCCGAAGAAAAAAGCACCTATACAATAGGGGAGAAATACCCGAAAAATCGGCTGGAATTAAAGGCACTGGCCCAAATTCACCGAACTTACATAGTTGCCGAACATCCTAACGGATTATGGTTAGTGGAACAACATATTGCCCATGAGCGGGTTTTGTACGAAGGTTTAGAGGATAACTGGGAAATCGTGCCGTTAGACAATCCGATCATCTTAAATCAGTTAACTACTCGACAAATCGAACAATTACAACGTTTAGGATTAGAAGTTGCTAGTTTTGGCGATCGCTCTTGGGCAATTCGTAGTATTCCTGTTCTACTAAAAGAACGGGAGGATCGGGCTGATGCTTTACTAGAATTAAGTTTAGGGGGGGATTTACAAACCGCTCAGGTGGCTACCGCTTGCCGGAGTGCGATCCGCAACGGTACAGCTTTGAGTTTGGAAGAAATGCAGAATTTACTCGATGATTGGCAAAATACCCGTAATCCCCGCACCTGTCCCCACGGAAGACCGATTTACTTATCCTTAGAAGAAACTTCGCTCGCTCGCTTCTTCCGTCGTCATTGGGTAATCGGCAAAAGTCACGGCATTTAATCAGTTATCAGTTATCAGTTATCAGTTATCAGATGTGAGTTTTCAGTTTACTGATTACTGATTACTGTTCACTGAAAATTGGGAGATATTGCTAGGGAAAAACGGAAAGTGCTGCCTTTACCTAATTCACTTTCCACCTCGATTTGACTTTGGTGTAATTCCACTAAACGACGGGTAATCGCTAAACCAATACCACTACCCCCAGAATAACGGGAACGAGAACGATCGGCCCGCCAAAAGCGCTCGAAAATAAAGGGTAAATCCTCGGCTGCGATGCCGATTCCCGTATCGATAACGGCAATTTGTAGGTGGTTTTTGTCCCTTGTCACTTGCAGGGTAATTGCACCATTATCAGTGTAACGAATGGCATTACCGAGCAGATTAACTAAGATTTGTTCCAGGCGATCGGGATCGGCCATTACAGATGGTAAATTGGGGGGACAATCTAACTGTAAAGTCGGTCCATCTTCTAATAATTGATCGGCAAATTTTTCGATGAGAGAATTTAACAAAGGTAATAAATTAACAGGTTGCAGTTTAATCGAGAGATAACCAGATTCCGCTCGCGATAGCTCCTGTAGATCGTGGGTTAAACGTTCTAACCTGCGGGTTTCTTTCACTAATTTCTGATAAAGTTCTGGATTAGGTTTGATCGCACCATCGGCTAATTCTTCTAAATATCCCCGCACCACAGTTAAAGGGGTGCGTAATTCGTGGGTAAGATCACCGATTAATTCCCGGCGCCTTTTTTCCACATCGGCTAAACTAATCGCCATCTGATTAAAACTGATGGCTAATTGATTTAATTCGGGGATTTCGCTTTCTGGAACTCGCGCCGATAAATCCCCTTCAGCAAAATTTTTAGTGATTTGTTTCATTTGTTTTACCGGTTTCATAATGCGTTGAGAAACCAAAAAACTCAGATAACCAGCTGCGCTTCCCCCCGCAATAAATGACCAAATGGCACTACTATCCCAAGCTGTCTCAAAACCCCTAACCAAGAAAGTTCTCGCTGATCGCACGGTAAAAAATCCCTGCCTTTCTAACTGTTCTAAACGCAAAACAAACATTCGCGGAGAAGATAATTTAGCAATGATAATAAAGCTACTCAATCCCACCACCATAACGAGGAGATGGGATAAAAATAATCTAGTTCCTAAGCTTAATTTTGGTGGCTGCATATTTGGTAAAAAACTCTATTTGTTGTCAATAATATTGAGAGATTGCTGCATAAATATAAAAACCTTGTTGGCTAATATCTTTTGGTCTTTTTGAAATCAAAAAGTGCCAGCCATTGGATTGTTCGGTGGTAAAATTTAGGAACTTTTTACCCCCGATCACTCCCATATCGGCTCTTCTGGTTTCTGTGTGGAAACTAGGTCTATACTGATAGTTTATTCCGCAAAATAGTCCTAAAAGTTTTGCCCAATAAGCACTTCAGGATTCCATAAGCCAAAATTATCACACAAAGTCGAGAAGAGCCCCATATCCAGTGCTTTTTGATTGACAAAAGGTCTAAAAGTCTTACCCAACAAGGTTTTTAGATTTATTCAGCCAGCCCTAATTACTCAGAATCTTGGGTAAAGTTGCACCAATGCTCGTCGGAATGAGATGTGTTCCGACTAGGTTCTTGGCTGGAGAATCAGCCATTAACTTCTTGCCATTGCCGGACTAGCAAAGATACTCTAAATCGAAACCCTAGCCAGAAAAATTAGAAAAACAGCCCTGGGGGTGCTGGCGAGTGCTATAAAGGTAAGTAGTCATTTCGATCGCCTAATCGTCCTAACTATGCCACGCACTCAACGTAACGATAATTTTATTGATAAATCTTTTACTGTCATGGCGGATATCATTTTAAAGATACTCCCTGCCAATAAAAAAGCCAAGGAAGCCTTTGTTTATTACCGCGATGGGATGTCTGCCCAAGCTGACGGCGAATACGCCGAAGCCCTCGATAATTACTATGAGGCTTTAACATTAGAAGAGGATCCTAACGATCGCAGTTATATCCTCTACAATATCGGCATTATCCACGCTAGTAACGGCGAGCATGAAAAGGCTCTAGAATACTACGAAGAAGCTATCCAACTTAATCCCAGAATGCCCTCCGCTTTGAATAATATCGCCGTTATTTACCATTTTCAGGGGGAAAAAGCCAGAGAAGACGGTCAACAGGCCGAAGCGGAAGCACTCTACGACAAAGCGGCAGAATACTGGAAACAAGCCATCCGATTAGCCCCCAATAACTACATTGAAGCCCAAAACTGGCTGAAAATCACCGGGCGATCGGAAATTGATGTTTTCTTTTAAATTGAGGAGTCGGTCGTCGGTCGTCGGTCGTCGGTCGTCAGGAGATAGGAGACAGTATTCAGGAGACAGTATTCAGGAGACAGTATTCAGGAGACAGCTTTTATTTATTCTCCCCACTCCCCAATTCATCATTCCCACACCCCACACCCCACACCCCCCCTCCCCGATGTCGGGGGGGTTGGGGGGGTCACACCCTACACCCCACACCCCACACCCCATTTCTCCCATGATCGATCAAGCTACAGTTGAAAAAATCGCCCATTTAGCCCGTTTAGAGATTAATAGCAGCGAAGAAGAACAATTTGCCCTGCAATTAAGCGGAATCCTCGATTATTTCGAGCAGTTAAGCGAATTAGACACGGAAAATGTGCCACCCACCACGCGAGCGATCGAAATTCAAAATATCACTCGCGCCGATGGTAATAGACCTTACCCCGATCACGAGGTCTTAGTGCAGGAATCGCCGGCTCCAGAAGGGGATTATTTCCGGGTTCCCCGTATTCTCAACACCGACGAAGAGTGAATTAGTGATCAGTGATCAGATGTGAGTTTTCGGTTTACTGTTTACTGATCACTGATTTAGATGCCATCTAGGGTTTTTGCTGCTATCTTGGACTAAGATCAGACCTAGCAATGGAGACATAATATAATGATCGCATCTCAAGATGTGGTACCATTTCAGCTTATTTCGAGCGTAGAATCGGCAGCAACAGAATTTAGGCCTTGGGGTTCTTTCACGACTCTAGAAGAAGGTCTTGGTTATAAAATCAAGCGAATTGAAGTGAATCCGGGTCATCGTCTCAGTTTACAGATGCACTACCATCGCAGTGAACACTGGATTGTGGTTTCGGGAACGGCAAAAGTCACCTGTGGAGATAACGAAGAAATTCTCGGAGCCAATCAGTCCACTTATGTGCCGCAGTGTACGGCTCACCGTCTGGAAAACCCCGGGGTGATCAAATTGGTGTTAATTGAAGTGCAGAATGGGGAATATTTAGGAGAGGATGATATAGTCCGTTTTCAGGATGATTATGCTCGCCATCAGAGCTAAGACCGTGTTTAGGGAGACAGAAAGGCAAGAAACTATATTTTCGCCCCAAAAACCTGTTTAGGTCAGTCTGCCTGACTGTCTTCCCTGCTCTCAAGGCTCCTCAAGTTCTAGAAAAATTTTCTTTTCGGGCCGGGTAGCGGTTTTCCTCCATGGCAGAAAAATAAACTTCCCCTAGGCCCTGTGTGGGAAGCTTGAGGAAAGCTGGGCTAGGGGAAATAATTTATTCCTTTGCTGGATTAACTTTAGCATATAACTCTCATTTGTCAGGACTATAACGGCCAGATGTCAATTCTGTGACAAAGAAAAGGCGATCAGGAGTCGGGCAAGAGGCAAGGGGCAATGATTTATACGCACAGAAAACGGGTTTCTCGGAGAAACCCGTTTTCTGCTCATGCAAAAGGCAAAGGGGAATAAATAATCAGTTTTTAATAACCGGATTTAATATTATGTGGGATGAAGTCAGGAAACGGCTTGATCTTGTGGATCAATGGGGCAAAAAACCAAGGGAATTTGCCAAAAATCACCTATATGTACATTGGTTAATATGTATAGAATAAAATCTATTAACGATAGATAGTGTTTCCTTTAATAAATAGAGTAATCATGGGTATAATAAGAGCAATCTTAGAGAAGATGAAGGCATCCGATGGGTAATATTGTCGGGATAGATTTGGGTACGACGAATTCAGTAGCGGCATTTAAATTAGCGGGGGTAGAGGTAGTGACCGCCCCAGATAACTCGCCTCCGGAGAGAAAATTAACTCGATCGCTCGTCTCCCTAGCTGGAGAGGGGTTACTCGTTGGAGAAGAAGCCTACAGACAGATCAAGGCGAACCCAGAAAACGTGATCATGTCGATCAAGCGTTTGATGGGTAGGAGTTTTAGCGATACTATCGTTCAGGAACAAATACCCCGTTTAAGCTATAAAGTCACTCGCTCGATCCGGGGTACGGAGGATAGTCTATCGGTATGGTTAGGGGGCAAGGAATACGAACCGGAAGACATATCGGCCGAGATTTTAAAAAAAGTAGTAGCTAATGCCCAGAATTATCAAGGGGCTAACGGTCAGAAAAGCCGGATACAGGAAGCTGTGATCACTATTCCCGCCTATTTTAACGATAAACAGCGTCACGCCACGGAGATGGCGGCAAAACGGGCAGGTATCATCGCCCGGGAGTTGCTCTCGGAACCGACCGCGGCGGCAATTTCCTACGGTTATAAACCGGATTCGGAGGAGGTAAAAACCATACTGGTGTACGATTTCGGTGGCGGTACTTTCGATTCTTGTTTAATCACCGCCGCCGGAAATCAATTTATAGAATCGGGGAAAGCTGGGGATCTCTGGTTAGGAGGAGATGATCTAGATACACAATTAATGCAATTTGTCAAGGAAAAAGTGGCACAAGAAGAAGCTCTAGAGGATGTGGACGCTCTGATCGCTGCGATGCCCCATTATCAAAGGGTAAGATTTTTAGGGGATTTCAAGAGTGCCGTAGAGAGGGCAAAGATAGATTTAAGTAGTGCTGAAAGTGCCACCATTATCCCCGCGACCCCGCTGATCGATGAGATGGGTATGGCGATCACCATTTCCGTGACGATTAAGAGGGGTGAATTTGAAGAGATGATCCGGCCCCTAGTGGAGAAAACGATCGCCATCTGTCAAGAAGCGATCCGGTATTCCGACTATCCCGAAGATCTGATCGATGTGGTGTTATTAGTGGGGGGTTCCTCCCAGATTCCTTTCGTCCAAGAGGAAGTTAAAAAAGTTTTCGGTTCCGAGAGGGTGGTAGTTCACCGACGGCCGATGTATGCAGTAGCGGAGGGAGCAGCGATCGTGGCTGCTGGTTTAACAGAGAAGGTAATGACCGTATCCCGTGATTACTGTATCCACTTGGCCGACGGCAGCCAAGATCCGATCATCAGACAGGGGGATATATTACCCGTTAAAACCACCCGCACTTTTAAAACCGAAGCGGATGATCAGAGTCTGATCCATTTTAAATTTTATAGTCCCGATCGGGTGCGGGCAGAAAGTACCGGGGAGAAGTGCGACGAGAAAATCGGGGAAATGTGGTTAGCTCTCGATCGACCCTATCCAAAGGGTACAGAAATATTACTAGCCGTCTCCCTAGACGAACAGAATAATTCTCTATCGATGGTAGCAAGTTTAAAAAATGACCCCTCGCTGAAAGTGAGTTCCGATTTTTCCCGTGGCGGTGAGGACGAGGAGATCTCGCGACAGGTAGAAGAAAGTATCGAGGAGATAAACCGTAAGGAGTTATTAACCACGGTCGGGGCCGAATACGTCTATCAAATAGCCGGGGAAATAGTGCGGGCGGCCAATCAAATCCGCGGAGAGGATGGAAAATCGCGGCAAGATCGGGTCAAGGTGGCCAGGGAAAAATTACGGGAGTTAAAAACTTACTCCTGCGAGGATAGTAGTCAGGGTCAAATCCTGATCTCCGACTTCGAGTTCGTTTTAAAATACTGTCAAATTCTGATTCCGGAAGAACAAAAGGCACGCATCGAACAACTGATAGAAGATTTAAATAGGGCTATCAATAACGGTAATCTTTCGGCTATACAGCGATTAAATGAAACAGCAATACAGGAGAGGAAAAATTTATCCGAATTGTTGTTGCTGCTGCTATTGTGTCGTAGCGTCATCACCCGTACTGGAGTGGTAAATCAAGCCAGCGCGGATAGTATGGCGAGAAAATTCCTAGGGGTGATCACCGCTTTGCAAGCGGGGGATCGAGAAACGGCGGAACGAGAATTACAGCGATTATTACCGGAAGTTCGCCAGAATTGCGATCTCGAATTACCCACAGGCAATGTGGCTACTGGATTAACCCGATTTTAATTATGAGTAAAATTAATTGTCCCGTTTGTCAACGATCGGACGTGGAGGGGAATGTTTGCCCCAATTGCGAGACGGATTTATCCTCTCTACGTCTTTTAATGGAACTGTCTCCCGTTGTCGATAATCGGACTGCAACTAACCGCCGTGGTTTATTACTGGGATTGGCTCTTTTACTGTTAATTTCGGGGATTTTTCTCGGTGCTATCGCTTCTAATCTATTCCCCCGTTCCCTACTCCCTGTCAGCGAATCTAGTCCTGTTATCTCTCCTGTTGGGGAACTAATCGGGCCATCGAAGCAGCTGACTAAAACTGTCTGCGTGGATGGGTTTAACTATCGGGTTCGCTCGGGTGATTCCCTATCTCGTATCGCTCAACGTTTTTACGGGAATGAGTCTCTATTGTCTCCTATACTTGAGGCTAATCCTTTTTTGCTTGATCGGCTCGATTCTCTCGAGGTCGGTGAAAAGTTATTGATTCCCAACTCTGATAAATCCTGTTAATTTTACCCAGTAGGAATATTATGTTAGTTTTCTTGGGCTATGCTATTGGATTTGTTTTAGCTTTTTTTCTCGCCATTAGTTTAACGGCTGTTTTTTTAGGGTTTCCTACTAATAAAGACAATAACTATTGGTCAAGACAATCAGAAATATTAACTGGCTTTGGTGGCGGACTTTTCATCATATTTATCCTCTTTTTCCTCAAAAATTGGTTGGCTTTAGATGATAATTTTATAAATTATTTTTATATCACTACACTGGTAATAAATTTATTTTGTTTTTCCGGGCGAATAGAAGGAATTAAAAAGGGCAGAGAACTGGCGAATAAGGCGATAAAATTACAAGGGGAAGATACGGTAAACCCTTTCGAGATAGGCAAGTTATCGGAGGCTTTAAAATTTTACCAAGAGGCTAACAAATTAATTAATAATCCCAAGTTAAGATCTGGAGAAAAAAATCTTAAAAAAGAATTAGAAAGAAGAAAAGAATTTTTAAATTTTTTTAAACAGGGCAAGGAGTTGGGAAATCAGGGATATTTTAAGAAGGCTTTAGAGGTACTGGAAAGCGCACAGGCTCTTTATTCCCATCACCGAATCGGTTTAGAAATCCAGCAATGTCGATTACAGGTAGAGCAAGAAAATATCTGTCAAGTAAGACTGAAAAAAGCCCAGGAATTGGCCCGACAGGGAGAACTAAAACAATCGAGAGATTTAATAAATCAAGCCCTAGCAGATTTCCAGCGACTGGACGTTAAAAACCTATTAACTAAGGTAGAACAGATAACGATCGCCTTCAATTATTTTGAACAGGGAGTGGCTGCCGAAAAAAACGGTGATCTAAACAAGGCGATAGATAACTATCGAAAAGCCCTACTCATAACACCGGAATTAATCGATATAAACCGACGATTAGGCATGACGAATATTAAAGCGGGGAACTATCGGGAGGGAATAGAACAATTAGAGGGAATCGAAGATAGGGAATCGATCTACTTCCGGGGTTACGGTTATGCGCGATTACAGGAATGGAGGAAAGCGCATCGGGAATGGAAAAAGATTGATCGACCGGAAATTAAAGAACAGATACAGCTGCTCAGCCGATATAGCCAAAGGGAAAAATTAACTCTACAGCAGGAAATACAAGAACTAATTCCAGAAGAAAACCTAGAATTGGCCCGCTCAAAAAGCGAGGTGTTTTTAGAGAAATTCGGCGATGATCCGCAAGTTAGCCAGAACTTAAGCAATCATATCGCCCCCCGCATAGCCCATCAACTTTGGCGGTCTCAGGATCGGGAGAAAATCCTGATCAACGCCGAGAGGGAATGGGAAAGAAAACGCAATTTGGAATCGTTGCACAATTTGGCAATCGCCCTTTATTATCGATCAGTAGAAAATCCCGCTACCCTAGAGAAATTAATACCCGTCTGGTTATCCGCTACGGCAAATTTAAATCTCAACACCAGTATCAGGAATGTGGTTTGGAAAGTTATCGATGACGGTGACATACGCGACTTAGAGGCACAATTAACCCGAATACTTGAGGAGCTGATCGATCGAACCAAAGAAGACCTAAATTACTACCTGCAACTTCGCGATCTTTACCGTCGCGATACTGTCGCCCTAGGGTTATTACGCGATAATCCTGTAGAGGGAATCTATATCGAAGGGTTAACCATCCTACCTGGGTTGTATCGGACCCACCCCGATAGAAATACTGTTAAACTGCCTGATCAATTCTGGGCGACTCTCTATACCCGTTGGGGGGAATCTGTAGCTGCCTGTTTACAGGGGGATCGGGTTCGCGGGGTGGCGTTAAAACCCCTAACCTGCCAATCTACTCTCGAACAGATAGCTAATACTTTTGTATCATTCCATCAAGGTTGTCATTATCTAGAACAGAAACAGTGGCAAAAAGCCGAGAATCCTTTAAAAGAGGCGAAAACAGCCCTTAAAAATCACCCAGAATGGATTGAGGAGATCGATCGACTTTACCTAGAATTACAGGAGGAGATTGAGGGTTTCGAGAATCTATTAAGGATGAATAAAAATTGGTACGAGTTAGTACAAACGACTAACTCGAAAATGTATTACGTCCGAGATCAAGCCTTGGCAATAGTCAGGAGATTGGATGAGCAAAAGATAGACGAGTCCAAAGCTTTAAGCGAACTGGAGAAATTAAAACAGATAGATTACAATCATGCCATACTAAACGAATTGATCGAGGAGATTATTTTTAGAAAAGACCTAAGGGAAGTAGGGCGATTGATGGAGCGCAATCAATTTTCCGAGGCGATCAAAAAGGCGAAACGATCGAGATCACAAAAACTCCGTCACCTTACCGCCCAATTCTGTCTCAATCTTTTAATAGATAATTCTCACAAATTACCTCGAGAATTACTAATAGAACTTGTTAGATCGGCTTACGAATTATGCCCCGACGATCCAGAGTTTCGAGAAGTATATAAACTATTTAATCTTATTTAATGGGAGTTAGATTAATGTACGATAATTTAGATAGTAATCCTTACGATATTCTAGAAATTTCCCCCGCCGCTTCCACTGCCGAAATCACTAAAGCTTTTGGTCTGGCGATGAAACGCCGTAGCTATTCTATGGATAGCATAGCTAAAGCGCGTAAGATATTAATGAATCCTCAAGATAGGATAGTTGCGGATTATTTACGTCCTCATCTCCCTCTGGTTCAACGCTTGAAAACCATGTCTTTCTCGGAATTGTCTGAACCTTTACCATCTTTAGAAATCTTAAATAGCATGGATGATATTAATAATTACGATCAAGACAACTTGAAAAAAGTCGCTGGCGCACTGGCTTCAGCGATACTGAAAGACATTAATTTTGGGGAGGAATAAGGATGAATAATTACAAAATTAGCGAAGAAGATAGAAACAAATTATTAAGCCTAATTATAAATTTAACCAAAGAGGAGGCAAGTTTACAACAAGCTTTACGGCAGCAAGGAGAGAACAATCGCTCGGAAAAAGAAAAGATTTTTTTGGAACTATTAGAGGTGTTTGATACCCTCGAATCGTTATTAAATTTTTTAGAAGATCGACCCGAACCAGATGAGCGAGTCTGGAAAAGATTACCGAAATCTTTAAAAAGCGTACAGACAAAATTATTAAGTATTCTAGAAAAACGTCAGGTGCTGAAAATAGAACTGTCCGCTCATCAGCCAGACTTTACTATTTGTCAGGTGGTGGAGCGAGAAATACGCCCCGATTTGGCAGAACAGACGATCACAAAAATAGTCAGGCAGGGATTTACCATCGAGGATAAATTACTCAGACCGATGGAGGTTATTACATCTAAACAAGAATAGATAGGGGTTGCTGAATAAATCTAAAAACCTTGTTGGGTAAGACTTTTAGACCTTTTGTCAATCAAAAAGTCCTGGATATGGGAGTGATCGGGGGGAAAATTCCGGGACTTTTTCCCTGAAAATTAGGTAATTTACCCCCTCAAAATGGGTAAAACCCTACACCCTGCCCCGACGAGAAACTTTTTCAGCAGACCCTAGATAACCCCTTGCCACTTCCCACTCCCAACTCGGCACTCTGGCGCTCCCGTCCACTTATTTTCTGAGAATTCTAGAGGTACTTGTAAAGATTTGTTACAAGGAGACGGGGAGAAATCTGCGGACAGGGAGACAAGAAAGGATTATCGACGGGGATCAAGGATTTCAGTAGGAAATTAGATTGGGGATCAAGGGAAACCGATTGTAAAGTTTTCGATACATCTCGCCGATTCTTGTAATAGTTCGATACATATAACATAGATAATCAGCGATGATTGTAAATTTATATTGCGAATAGCTCATCTTCTTCGGTGTTTTCCCTATACTGGTTCTCATCAACTTTGAGCCGACGTGCAGAAAAGTTAGACCACCAAGTTTGTAAGAGGTCAGGAAGATGCAATTAACCGCAAGAAATAACTGGGGCCACGTTTCTTTAGCAATGCTAAAAAGCTTTCTTCTCTGGAGTTTCGTCCTCACTGTCTGTTTATTAGTAGTGGGATTTCCTTTAGTAGTATTAATGATGACAGTGGGAGCATTGTCGGCGATTATCCTACAGTCGGTTTTACCGGTTAGTTCCGTGCTTTTAGTGGCGGGAATGATTATTGGCATCAATATTTTGGCTATCCTAATTAGTGCCGCTTTGTTAGCAGCAAAAGGTGTTCATCCCCATGAAGTTAGCTGGTTGCACTGGTTACACGGTGAGGCAAAAACTTCTCATCAAGCTGTTTATGCTTCTTGTCCCCTAACTTGCGGGATGATTCATTAAATCTGATTTTCTTACAGTGGAATTACTTACCTTTTTTCTATTTAGATTTATTTAAGTTTTCAACTGCTTTATCGGTTGACTATACAGATTCCAAGCTAGTGGAACCCGGTTTTACCGGGTTTTTTCATCGTTATTGAGCTAAAGCAGTTATCTGAATGGTGAGGTACGAAGTTTTCGTTTTGGGGGGTAGGTCTTCGCTCAAATTAGGTTAAACTTCATCTATTATGAGAAAGGCTGTGACTGAATATTAGGAAGATAGGGAGATGAGTAGGTGGGTGGAATTAAATATAAGATGAACGTAGGTTGGGTTGAAGCATGAAACCCAACGCTCGATTATGTTACGCTACCGCTAACCCATCCTACAAATAATTGTACTAGGAAATTTATTTTGCAAGACTACTTAAACAGTGATTAGTTAACTGAAAACTCACATCTGATCACTGATAACTGATCACTGATAACCGGTATAATGGGCGAGAAAACCGGAAAAAATCGATGTCTAGCCTTCCAGAAACCGATAATCTCAGCTACAAGGCCATCTTAGAGGCATTAAACCATTTAATCAGCGTTGTTGCCCGTTTACGAGACCCAGAAAGCGGCTGTCCTTGGGATTTAGCCCAAACCCCGGCAACCCTGATTCCCTACGTTATCGAAGAAGCTTATGAGGTGGTAGCAGCGATTAAAAGCGGTGATAAAACTGCCATTGCCGAGGAATTAGGCGATTTACTGCTACAGGTGGTTTTACAAGCCCAAATTGCCAGCGATGAGGGTAATTTTAGCCTAGAAGAAGTGGCTAGAGGCATCACTGATAAATTAATTCGTCGTCATCCCCACGTTTTTGGGGAGCTATCCCTAGAAAATCCCGAACAGGTGCGTCAAAATTGGGAGAAAATCAAAGCTGAGGAAAAAAATGACCCGACTATTAGTGGCAAATTAACCCGTTATGCCCAAACTTTACCACCCTTGATGGGAGCGATGAAAATTTCTCGGCAAGCGGCGCGAGTCGGTTTTGAATGGGAAAATATCGCAGGAGTCTGGGAAAAATTTGGCGAAGAGTTAGCAGAATGGCAAGAGTCCCTAGAATCGGGCGATAAAGAGCATCAACAGGCCGAATTAGGCGATTTACTCTTTACTATTGTCAATCTTGCTCGCTGGTATAATTTAGACCCCAGCATCGCTTTACAAGAGACTAATCTGCGTTTTATTCAACGTTTTTCCCTAGTGGAATCTGTGGCGGAAAAGCCTCTTCATGACTATACACTAGAGGAATTAACAGTTTTCTGGCAGCAAGCGAAAGCTAAGTTAAACCAACCATCATCTGGGCAATAATGCAAGAGCAAGAAATTAATAAGGACAAATCCAAGAGTTTTTGGGCTTCTATTCGAGAAAATCTGCAAATTATCACTATAGCTTTAGTTTTAGCCCTACTGATCCGCACTTTTGTGGCTGAACCTCGTTTTATCCCCTCTGATTCTATGTTACCCACTTTAGAACAAGGCGATCGCTTAGTAGTGGAAAAACTTTCCTACGATTTCCATCCTCCTCGACGGGGGGATATCGTCGTCTTTGAACCGCCGGCACAATTACAATTACAGGGATATCAAAAGGATCAAGCTTTTATTAAAAGAGTGATTGCCACCCCAGGGGATGTGATTGCTGTCAAGGAGGGCAAAATTTATCTGAATAATCAACCCTTGGCAGAGGATTATATTCTAGAATCCCCTCAATATAATTTAATGCCTTTGCTCGTGCCAGAAAATAATTTATTTGTGATGGGAGATAATCGCAATAATAGCAATGACTCCCATATCTGGGGGTTTTTACCAGAAAATAACGTGATTGGTAGGGCGGTTTTTCGCTTTTTTCCTTTTAATCGTTTGGGGATTTTAGGGGGGAATCGCTAACAGGAATTTTTAGTCCTGACGATGTTGAACAATTAAGACGGAACAGGGGGCATGATGGAGAACATAATTACTCACACTACCTAAGAATAACTCTCCTAGACCCGATCGCCCACGCCGACCGATGACAATTAAATCAATATTCTCCTCTCGCGCCACTTTACAGATAGTTTTGGCGGCATGACCGTAAATTTGCCGGTATTCTCCCTTTACACCCATTTCTGCCGCCTGATTAGCTCTTTTTTGCAACATAGCCGCCCCTTTCTGCTCGAATTCTTCCCATTGTTGCCGCCAAAAATCAAGAGTGAGATCATTACCCTGGGCGGGGTAAATATCGGCTAAATTGGGTGGAATCGGTAAAGGGCTATAATCTTCCTCAGGGGAAAGGACGTGCAGTAGTAGGAGGTTAGCTTCGTACTTACTGGCTAAGGATACAGCCTCCTTAAAAACACTGTCCCCCATCTCCGACAAATCTACTGCTATCAAGATTTTTTGATACATTTTTCAGCCTCTGCAACCATGCCTTATTTAACGGAATCCGACGCTATTAGGAATGCGATCGATCACTTTTGCCATTTTCCCATTCTTTGGTTAGATACGGAAGTGGCCGATTACAATAGCAAGACTCCCCGTTTGTCTCTGATTCAAATTCTGGCTGATTCCACGGACTTAACGGGGGAGCGGGTGACAATTTTGGATGTTCTCGAACGACCGGATATTACTGACTATTTTATCACTAAAATCCTGTTGCTTGACCGGATAGAAAAGGTTTTTCACAATGCTAGTTATGATTGTCAATTTTTGGGCGGTAAGGGCAAAGTTTAAAAAATTACCTGTACCCTAGAGTTAGCTAAAAAGGTTCCCTACTATATTGCTCCTTTACCCAATTATCAACTGAAAACCCTGGCTGAATTAGGTTATACTTGATGTTGATGAGAAAGGCTGTAATAGCTAGAAAAAATTGCTTGCGGGGATAATTTCAATGACTGTAAAGATCGCTTATCTGGGGCCAGTGGGAACCTATTCAGAAACAGCCGCTTTAGCATATGCTAACAGTTTAGCATCCCAGCCTCATCAATTAATACCCTATCCTAGCATTGCCCTGGCCTTGCGATCGGTTGTCCAAAATCAGGCCGATTTAGCAGTGGTCCCAGTGGAAAATTCCACCGAAGGAAGTGTGGTAATGACTCTTGATGCTTTATGGCAATTACCTGGGTTACAGATTCAACAAGAATTAGTTTTACCGATTTCCCATGCACTTCTATCTCCTCGACAATCGCTAACAGAAATTACCACCGTTTATTCCCATCCCCAAGCTTTAGCTCAATGTCAAAAATGGCTAGAAAATAATTTACCTACTGTGCCAATTATTCCCACCAATTCTACCACAGAAGCGATTCAAATTCTCGATCGAGAGGCTAATTCGGCCGCTATCGCTTCCCCCCGAGCAGCAAAACTCTATCATGTACCAATATTAACACAACCAATTAATGATTATCCCGATAATTGTACCCGTTTTTGGGTAATGGCTTTAACTTCCCATCCCCAAGGGGAGCGAATGTCCCTCGCTTTTCAGGTTTTAGATCAACCTGGTGCTTTAGTCAAACCCTTAGAAGTTTTTGCCAAACGTCAGCTTAATTTATCTCGGATCGAATCGCGACCAACTAAACGATCTTTAGGGGAATACATATTTTTTATCGATCTAGAGATTAATCTGGATCAACAGCATTTAATCGCAGAAACTTTAGAAGAATTAACAAATTATACCGATGCGATCAAGGTTTTTGGTTTTTATCAGGTGGTTAATTTACCTGTAGAAAGTTTAGAGGAATTATAAACTAAGTTGCCCAGAAATTACGGTAGTTAAATAGAGATATTTTAGCTTTTAAGAGAGGGAAGAATCGGCAAAGATGAGTTTTCCTCTGGTGGAGTAAAATCAAGCTTTCTTTCCCCCACCAGAGGAAGAATAATTTCCACAGTTGTTCCTAAACCTTGACCTTGACTAGAGATAGTAATATCTCCCCCCATCATTTTCATAAAATTCTTAGAAATAGCTAATCCTAAACCCGTACCGCTAAATTTTCTAGTTGTGGAACCATCAATCATCACAAAAGGACGGAATAATTTTGATTGCTGCTGGGGGTCGATACCGATTCCTGTATCGATTATAGTGATAATAGCCTGTGGATGTTCTAGGTGAGTTATCAGAGAAATAGTTCCCGTTTCGGTAAATTTAATTGAGTTAGAAATAACATTCAAAATTACCTGTTTAAATTTAGTTGGATCAGCATAGACTACTGGATTTTCTTGACAGAAAAGTAAATTTAATTTTAAGTGCTTACCTTGCAGCGAGGCTGTTTGTAAATTAATAACTTCATTGATAATTTGGTGTAAATATACTGGTTCAGGATTAACGGAAAGTTTGCCCGCTTCTATTTTAGCAATACTGAGAATATCATCAATAATTTCCAAAAGATGTACGGCTGAATTATCCGCTTGTTGCAGATATTCTTTTTCCTCCTCCTCACTATTACAAAATCCATCCATAACGCAACGAATTGAGCCAATAATACCATTGAGAGGGGTGCGTAATTCGTGGGAAGTATTCGCCAAAAATTGGTTTTTTAATTGATTAGCATTTTCCGCTTCTTGCCAACTCTTAACTATTTCCTCTCCCCAAAGACGTAAACGTTCGAGCATTTCCTCTAGGGCCGACGCTAACTGATTAATTTCTCGAATATTAAAGTTTTGTGGTGTAATCTTTTCGGAGGGAATTTTCTGAATATTTAAGGCATAATCTCGCAGTTTTTCTAAAGGTATAGCTAAATCCCTAGCAATAAGTACAATAACTACTAAATAAGCTAATAATAAACCAGAAATTAGATAAAAAATTGCCTCCCAAATTTGTTGTAGAGGAGCCAGAGCTTGGGAGAGGGGACTAATGGCTAAAACTACCCATTGTTGGGATGATTCTCCCGTAACTGGACTAGGGAGGGAACTATAACCCGCGACTAATTCTTTGCCATCTTTCTCGAAAGAAAATAAATGCAAGAAATTTTGTTTTCCTCGGATAGCATTATTGATAATACTATTTAAGCGTTCAGCATCAGCTTCTTGACTGATATGCTTACCAATGCGATGAAAATAGGGATGAGCGAGAATAATGCCATTTTCAGAAATAACCACGGGATAACCTGACAAAGAACCGGGTAAAACCTTCTCACCGTAAAGTAGAGAAGTTTGCAGAATCAGACTAGATTGTAATTGTCCTTGATTATCGTAGATGGGAAGGGCAAAAACTAATTCTAATTGACGATTATTATTGGGAGATTTGGTTAAAAGTTGTCGAGGTAAACTTCTCACTAAAATATTTTCCATATTTCCAGCAGAGCTAGTCCGTTTTTCTGTCCATCTTTCCAGAGGCAAAACTTTGATAATTTCTGGTTCACAGGCTCGATTTAATAAAAATTTCTTGGTCTTAATATCAATTAACTCCAGACAGTTAATCTGATTAGGAAGCTGCGCCGTGAATTGTTGTAAAAAAGTTTCTTTTTCGGCTAAGGTTCCCTGTTTTAAAACCAGACTCTCACCCGCAGTGATCAGATTGGCCCGCAAAAATTGAATTGATTGCTCAATATTGTCTGCTTTTCTGATGGCACTTTCGGTGAGATTTTGACGGGCCATTTCCAAAAAAGCCGATCGCGCCTTACGATAGGTAACATAAACTCCCATTAGTAGTACAGGAACACTAACCAAGAGTAAGCGAGAGAGCAGAATACGACGAAAGGAGGATTGACCGATAGACATAGGCGAAAATTGCTTTGATTCTTGCTATCAAACTCCAAACTATACTAGCCTATTCACCAATCGGACCGGGTGATATCCCCGATCATTTGCCATGAATCGTCCTCACACCACAGTTATTTTAGCCATGAGTGCCGATGGTAAAATTGCCGACGCTTACCAGTCAGCGGCCAGATTTGCCTCTGCTACCGATAAAATGCGTCTAGAACAACATTTATCGCGCATGGATGCCGCTTTATTCGGTGCTAACACCCTGCGCGCTTATCACACCAGTCTTCCTATCCGTCATGGGGATTTTCTCGCATACCGTCAACAACGGGGATTATCTCCGCAGCCGATACAGATCGTTTGTTCTTATTCAGGCCAGCTTGATCCCCAGATGAAATTTTTTCAGCAGCCTTTCCCGCGCTGGTTAATCACGGCAGCGGAAAAAGTGGCGGCATGGGAAAATCGGGGTTTATTTGAGCTTGTCTTAGTCTGCGGCGATTGGAAGGCTATTTTTAGTCAATTTACCGCACTAGGTATCAAAAAACTGGCGATTCTGGGAGGAGGTGAATTAATTGCCTCTCTTTTAGCTGAAGATTTAATCGATGAAATCTACCTAACCATTTGTCCGTTGCTGTTAGGAGGCAATAAAGCGGCAACTCCCCTGGGAGGAACTGGATTTCTGGCAGATTCTGCCAGAAAATTACGACTTTTGAGCGTGGAAACCGTGGAAGAAGAAATTTTCTTACATTATTCCCTTGAACGAGATTCCCACAAATCTCAAAACTAGATTACCTTAAATAAAAAGGTTGACTTATCTTGTCCCATGGTAGAACAGCTTAAACCTCAATATTCTGTCGCTTGGATTGATAAAATGAGTGAGATTCCCCAACAAAAATGGGATGCTCTCGCTCAACCCCTAACTACTCCCTTTCTAGAGTGGCAATGGTTACATAATATCGAAACTTCTGGCAGTGCCACGGGACGCACCGGGTGGCAACCGGCTCATCTCACAGTTTGGCGCGGTGCTGAGTTAATTGCCGCCGCTCCTTTGTATATTAAAAGTCATAGTTACGGTGAATTTGTCTTTGACCACCAATGGGCAGATCTTTCCCATCGTTTGGGGATTAGATACTATCCGAAACTGTTAGGAATGACCCCTTTTACTCCGGCGGTAGGTTATCGTTTTTTAATTGCTCCGGGGGAAAATGAACTGGAGATTACGGCTTTAATGATAGCGGCAATTGATCATTTTTGTGATCAAAATAATCTGTCGGGTTGTCATTTTCTTTTTGTGGATCCCCAATGGCGAATTTTAATGGAAAATTTTGGCTTTACTCCCTGGTTACATCATAGTTATATCTGGAATAACAAAGGTTTTCAAAGTTTTGAAGATTATCTGACAGCTTTTAATGCTAATCAACGCCGCAATATTAAACGGGAACGGAAAGCGGTGACTAATGCGGGGTTAATTATTAAAACTCTGGCTGCCGAAGAAATTCCCCATCATTTGTTCCCGTTAATTTATCGGTTTTATAGCAGTACCTGTGATAAATTTTACTGGGGAAGTAAATACCTGACACAGAAATTTTTTGAACAATTATATCCGAATTATCGTCAGCGAGTGGTTTTGATTACTGCCTACCAAAATGAAAAGGATACTAAACCCGTGGGTTTATCTTTTTGTATTCGCAAAGATACTAATCTTTATGGTCGTTACTGGGGCAGTTTTCAGGAGTACGACTGTTTACATTTTGAAGCTTGTTACTATCAACCGATCGATTGGGCAATTAGTCAAAATATTACCATGTTTGACCCGGGTGCGGGAGGACAACATAAAAAAAGACGGGGTTTTCCCGCTACTGCTAATCATAGTTTACACCGTTTCTATCATGGCAAAATGACTCAAATTCTCCGCAATTATATCCAAGAAATTAATCAAATGGAACAGGAAGAAATTGAGGCCATTAATCAAGATTTACCCTTTTCTAAAAGAGAAATTGAGTTTAACGAGTAATTTAGATAGTTAATTGTCCCTGGGTGCATCTCATTTTTGTAAATCTACTGAAGTTGGGATTTTTAAAGGGAAACTATCTTCTAAAATTGGTCATTACTTCCGATTTAATCACTCAATCCAAGCTTTTGGGGGGTTCTACCCCCCAAACCCCCCGTTGGGGACGCAAGCGCCGTCCCCAAACCCCTCGCGCATTAGTTTTTCGGTGGGATGCTTACAGGCAGCTGCTGATATATTTGTAATAATTTAAGAGTCACTGATAATTGCTAATTGTCCGTATTTCTGCAAATGTGAGCTGCAGCCATTGTCCCTATTAGTGCAATCAACTATGAATACGAGGTTCCGGGTGCAGAGTAGTGAGAATTTCACTTTCGATCGCCGCTAGGGTTTCTAAGCGTTGCTCGATCACTGTACGTTCAAAATAATCCGCTGCTAATAGCCAATAAATACCATAATGACGGGCTTCGGAAGCCATTAAACCGCGATAAAATTGAGCTAATTGAGGATCGGGACAATACTCTCCCAATAAACCCAATCTTTCGTGGGAACGCGCCTCAATTAAAGCTGATATCAACAGAGAATCCAAAAGGCGATCGGGTTCTTGGTGACGAATCTGCGCCTTTAATTTAGCACCATAAGGGGGAGAATTTAAGGGAGCGAGGGGAATTCCCCATTTATCTAACCATTGATTTACCTGTTCAAAATGTTCTAATTCCTCTTGTGCGATCGCTGTTAATTTCCGCACGAGGGAAGCGTAGGAAGGATAACGAAACATGAGATTTAAGGCCACTCCTGCCGCTTTTCGCTCACAATGGGAATGATCGAGCAGAATAATCCCTAAATTATTAATTGCCTGTTCTATCCAATCCTCAGAGGTGGCACTGACTAATAAATTAATCTTTCCCATCGTCGCTGATTCCAATTTGCTGCATCTTTCACCCTAACCCAAAAAGTCAAATATTTGCCGAAAAAAGCAGACTTTGCCATTCTAAAAGTACAGGAATCGGGATGTTAAGATGACGGGGAGCCTCTAGGGGTAGGGAAAGTTCGATCGCTTCAGTAACGGGTAGCTGCGGTAAGATATCCCGCATCTCGTATTGACCGACGTTAGCTGCTGGTGATTTTTCGGCAAAAGCATCCTTAGCCGCTAAAATTTCGCCTTTAGCCGTCGTTATCGTCAATCTTTCTCCATGCAGAAACTCAATCCCTTCAGGAAATCCCACCAAGCGCAAACTAATTTCTAGGGTTTCCCCATCCTTAATTCGTTTGAACAACACCACCTGCCAAGGACTACCTGTATCATCGCGCAAACTATGACGGGATTGATACAACAGCTGCCCCGGCCCCTCTAGCTGTTGTCGAGTTAGAGCTAGTGCAGACAAGGAAACATCAATCCCAAAGCTGATAAACAGCAAAAAACTCACGAGAACACAAAATAATAATAGAAATCGTTTCATAACTTTATTGACATAATAGATAAAATATGAGACCAACTTTGCACCCTTAGCCAAGCTAAGGCAATTGTATCGCCATATAGTTATACTAGCATACTGTTTAAAAGGGATAGGAGAGTGGGCAGCACCAAAGCTAGGTCGAGGAAGTTTGAGCATTTGTACTAAAATTTCCCATATGCAGTTTAAATGCAGTACAGCTGATCAAAAACTAAGGACACGGCTTCTGTGATAGCCTAGATGATTGGTGAAGCATAAACACGGCCAATCAATCAGATGGATTTTTTACTTGAAGTCGGTACAGAAGAACTACCCGCAGATTTTGTCGATAGCGCGATCGCACAATGGCAGGAAAGAGTTAGCAAGAGTTTAGAGACGGAATCTCTGGATGCGACTGCTATTCAAGTTTACGGAACCCCGCGCCGTTTGGCCGTGTTAATCACAGGATTACCGAAGGAGCAAGAAGCTCGCAGCGAGGAGATCAAAGGACCGCCAGTTAGTGCCGCCTACAAAAATGGTCAAATTACCCCCGCGGGTGAGGGTTTTGCTCGAAAACAGGGAGTTAGCACCGCTGCTTTCTCCATTCGTGCCACAGACAAAGGAGAATTTGTCTATATTGAAAAAACGATTCCAGGTCGTCCAACAGCCGAGATTTTAACTGAATTAATTCCCCAATGGATTACCCGTTTGGAAGGAAGACGTTTTATGCGTTGGGGAGATGGAGATTTAAGATTTCCCCGGCCAATTCGTTGGTTATTAACTTTAGTGGATGGGGAAGTTTTGCCCCTAGAATTAATTAATGGCTCTACCACTTTAACCAGCGATCGCTTAACTTTTGGTCATCGCATTCTACACCCGCAATCTTTAGCCATTAGTCATCCCCAAGCATATTTAACCAGTTTGCGATCGATTTTTGTGGAAGCGGATCCGCAAGTGCGTCAACAGATAATTACCGATCAGATTAGCACCCTAGCCAAAAAACTCCAGGGAGTGGCAGAAATTCCCGCAGATTTATTAGCAGAAGTGACTAACTTAGTCGAATATCCCACGGCAATTGTTGGCAAATTTGACGATGAATTTCTGGAATTACCCCCGGAAGTAATTATTACCGTGATGGTGACACACCAGCGTTATTTCCCTGTGAAAACTCCCCAGGGTTTGTCACCCTATTTTATTACTATTTCCAATGGCGATCCCCAGAAATCGGAGATTATTTCCGCAGGAAATGAAAGGGTTATCCGCGCACGGTTAGCTGATGCCAGATTTTTCTATACTGCCGATTGTGATGAACCCTTAGATAGTTTTCTTCCCCAACTGGAAACCGTCACTTTCCAAGAAGAATTGGGAACCATGCGCGATAAAGTCGATCGAATTATGGAAATTGCCCAGATGATCGTCGAACAGTTAAATCTCGATGAACAAAGTCGCAGTGATATAGAGTCCACTGCCATGCTTTGTAAAGCGGATTTAGTTACCCAAATGGTCTATGAATTTCCCGAATTACAGGGAGTAATGGCCGAAAAATATGCTTTAATTAGTGGTGAATCGCCTGTAGTTGCCCGGGGCATTTTTGAACATTATCTGCCTCGCAATGCTGGGGATATACTCCCGGAAACAATAACCGGTCAAGTGGTGGGAATTGCCGATCGCTTGGATACTTTAGTCAGTATTTTTGGACTGGGAATGCTGCCCACTGGTTCCTCAGATCCCTTCGCTCTCCGTCGGGCTGCCAATGCAATAATTAGTATTATCTGGTCAGCCAATTTTAATATCAATCTTTTGGCATTAATTGAGCAGATAGCTAAGGATTTTGTTACCTGTCATCCCGATAAACCCAACCCAGCAAATCTGATTAAAGATTTCTTTTTACAACGTCTGCAAACTCTCTTAATTGATGATTTGAGGATAGATTATGATCTCGTTAATGCAGTTTTAGGGGAAAACGATCCGGAGTATAAGTCTCGCGCTTTAGAAAATTTATTAGATACCCGTGAACGCGCTCGCTTTTTATGCCAAATTCGTCAGGATGGTCAGTTAGCAAACATCTATGAAACCGTCAATCGCTCGACCCGTTTGGCACAAAAAGGAGATTTAGATACAACTACCCTAGAAACCAAGGGAATCATCGATAGGGAGTTATTTGAACAATCCTCCGAACAGGCATTTTATGACGCTTTAATTGCCCTAATTCCCGAAACTATCAGCGCAAGAGAGCAAAGAGATTATCAGCGTCTTGTCACTGCTTTAACGGCAATTTCTCCCCTGGTGGCTGACTTTTTTGATGGCGAAAATAGTGTATTAGTCATGGCCGAAAAAGAATCTGTCCGTCGCAATCGTTTAAATCTGTTGGGTTTACTGCGAAATCACGCCCGAGTCCTAGCAGATTTTGGGGCAATTGTCAAGGGATAATTCAGTTATCAGTTATCAGTTATCAGTTATCAGATTTGAGTTTTCAGTGGACAGTGGTAATCAGTGAGCAGTTGTCAATAGACTGACTACCTTTATTGATTCTCCCCATCACCCCATCACCCCATTTCCCCATCCCCCCACACCCCACACCCCACACCCCACACCCTACTTCCCCACACCCTACTTCCCCACACCCCACACCCCATCACCCCATCACCCCATCACCCCATCACCCCACACCCTACACCCCACACCCTACACCCCACACCCTACACCCCACACCCTACACCCCACACCCCACAACCCCACTGAATTACTGCTCACTGATAACTGAAATGGCCGATTCTGAACTACAGCAACAAGTCCAAAGATTACATCGACTGACGGTATGGGGTCGTTGGTTATTCGTGTTGGGTTGTTGGTTAGGGATTGGTTCGGCGAGTTTATGGGTTTTATGGGATGATATAGCCTTAATGCGGCAATATTTTACTTGGACAGCCCTTAGATACGCTTTAGCTTTCAATTACTGGCCTTCTATCGGTCTAGCCTTTTGTTTTGCCATTACAGGAGCAGTGTTAGTCTGGCAAAGTCGCAATATTATTTTAGGACTTTCCCCCAGAGAAAAACTGCGCTTAGAGCAACGGGTGCAGAAAATTCGGGCCAAAGGGCCGCATCATCCCCTCTGGCGCTGGATACTAAAAAGCAGGGAAAAAGACCTACAATGATAAAGATTTGCTGAAAGCTGACGGCTAGAACCCACACTAGATATAATTCTTTACGCAACAACTCTTGACTTTTGAATCCACTTATGACCGTGACTCCCCAAGCTCCTCCGAAAACTCGCCGCGTGGTTTTTCCCTTCACCGCTATTGTCGGCCAGGAAGAAATGAAATTATCCCTAATGCTCAACGTCATCGACCCCAAAATTGGCGGGGTGATGATTATGGGGGATCGAGGTACGGGAAAATCGACCACAATTAGGGCTTTAGCCGACCTTTTACCAGAAATTGACGTAGTTGCTAACGATCCCTTTAATTCTGACCCCAATGATCCCGATTTAATGAGCGATGAGGTGCGGCAAAAGGTGGATGAATCCATTCCCTTGACCATTGCCAAGAAAAAAGTCACTATGGTAGATCTGCCCCTCGGTGCGACGGAGGATCGGGTCTGTGGCACGATTGACATCGAAAAGGCCCTGTCAGAAGGGGTAAAAGCTTTTGAACCAGGATTGCTGGCCAAAGCTAACCGCGGCATTCTCTATGTGGATGAAGTCAATTTACTTGACGATCACCTCGTCGATGTGCTATTAGATTCGGCCGCTAGTGGTTGGAATACGGTGGAACGGGAAGGAATTTCCATCCGTCACCCGGCCCGGTTTGTTTTGGTGGGATCGGGCAACCCAGAAGAGGGAGAATTGCGCCCACAACTGCTCGATCGCTTCGGAATGCACGCCGAGATTCACACCGTCAAAGAACCACCTCTACGGGTCAAAATCGTGGAACAGCGTGCGGAATTTGATGGCAATCCCCTCTCGTTTTTAGAGAAATATAACTTAGAACAGGAAGAACTGCAAAGAAAGCTAGTGGAGGCCCAGAATCTTTTGCCTTCTGTGGAGCTTGATTATGATCTGCGGGTGAAAATTTCCGAGGTTTGTTCCGAGTTAGACGTGGATGGATTGCGCGGCGATATCGTTACCAATCGCGCCGCTAAAGCTCTGGCCGCTTTAGAAGGACGGACGACTGTGACGGTAGATGATATCCGTCGGGTAATTGTTCTCTGTTTACGTCACCGTTTGCGGAAAGATCCCCTAGAATCGATCGATTCTGGTTATAAAGTCTTGAAAGCTTTTAATCGCGTCTTTGGATTAGAGGAAAATTCCTAAATCTAATTCACCCTCTCCCCGAAGAGAGGGTTTTTGACTGGATTTAGAGATGAAGGCCAAAAAGGGCTAGATGTGGCCGAATAAGCTAGAATTTTATCGATCGCTGTTATCCTCTGGGGGAATGTCGATGTGGGTTGAAAGTATAACACTCGAAAACATTAAATGCTTCCAGAATCAAGAGATTAAATTTATTATTCGTAATCCCGATAATAAACGTCGTCAGGATGCTAAACCTTATCATTGGATCACTTTATTAGGAGAAAATGGAGTAGGAAAAAGCACGATTTTACAGGCTTTAGCTTTACTGCTCGCCGGACCAGAAGCAGCCAAAGAATTATTACCACGTCCGACTGGTTGGATATGTAATCCCAAGACACCGGGTAAATTAACCGCAGTGCTTCATCAAGAAGATGGGGATGCGGGAAAATTTGGTATAGATAAAACTCGAAAAACTTTTGCTTATTCCTATTTTGTTACAGGCAAGGAAAGGTTAGAGTTAGGAGGCAGTAAGGACAAACAAACCTATACAGAACCAGCATTAATCGAAGAAAATAGCAAAATTTTAAGTTGGTTGCGAGCCAATGCTTTTGCCTCCGATAGTCGTGGTTGGTTTGCCGTCGGTTATGGAGCTTTCCGTCGTTTGACACGAGTGAGTCAAGTGATTATTCCTAGTCTTGAACCCCCGCAACGCTCTAGCAACTTTTTCAGCCAATTTCATGAGGATACATCTTTAAGTTCTTTTGAGAGATGGATGGTGTATTTAGATTATCGAATAGCCAAAAATCCTGAAGATAGTAAATCCAAACAAATGAAAAAAATCGGCGAAGAAGCAATTACTAAACTGTTACCCGGTAATGTAGAAATTGCTGAAGTAACTGCCGATGCCTTGATTCAGTTTCTAGTTAACGGTCAAAAAGTTCCAACCATTAGTTTATCCGATGGTTTTCGGAGTATGATTGCTTTAGCTGGGGATTTAATTTGGCGATTATTACAATCCTTCCCCAATCTAGATAACCCCACAGAGGCTTCTGGAGTCGTCTTAATCGATGAGTTAGATGTTCATTTACATCCTTCTTGGCAAAGGGAAATTGCTGGATGGTTACAGGAAGTTTTTCCCAACCTTCAATTCTTTGTCGCTACTCATAGTCCTTTAATCGCTGCCGGTGCGGGGGAAAAGTCTTTAACCCTACGAATCGATCTGGTAGAGGGTGAATTAGAGATTGTAGAAATTCCTTATTTAGAATTAGCGGCTAATGTTGATCGTACTTTAACAAGTGCTGCTTTTGGTTTGAAATCAACCTATCCCACTGATACAGAAAATAAAATTAAGCGTTACCACCAACTAAATCGTAAAAATAAAAATCTGGCAGCAGAAGAAAAGGAAGAATATGAACAACTGTCATTATTTGTTGGAGAAGTTAAACCCTTTGGCGAAATTAGTCAACCTAATAGTTTAGAATCCCGAATTGATGCCTTACTAGAGGAGCGTTTATCTTGATTCCTGTCACCAGAATATCAGAGCCACGCGTATTAGCTAAAAATGCCGCTCGTTGGCTAGAGGCTTTAGAATCAATAAAATCAAACAACAAGGCAACTAAAGCTCAAATTAACCAAGCACAAAATAAATACAGTCATCCGCAAGTTAAAGACGCATTAGTTAAAATGTTTAATGGGAAATGCGCTTACTGTGAAAGTAAGATTACAGTGGTAACTTACGGAGCGATCAAACATTTTTATCCAAAAAGCCAGTATCCTGATCTGACTTTTACTTGGGAGAATTTACTGCTTTCTTGTGATAAATGTAATGATGCCAATCACAAAGGCACAAATTTTCCTCTCGATGATATCACGGGAAATCCTCTGTTAATAGACCCCACGGATGGAGTAAGCGATACGAATACACATCTTGAATTTGTTTGGGATGAAATGGCAAAATTGGCCAGTGTTTATGGTCGGGATCGGCGTGGTCAAATTGTTGAAGATTTGTTCGATCTCAATGGTATGCGTGGACGAAAAGAATTAATTAACTATCGTAGTCAATATATTAAAAAGTTGTTAGCATTATTACGTTACGCAAAACAAGGAGACTCGGAGGTTTTATCTTTACTGCAAGAAGCTTGTCAACCGGGAGCGGAATATTATGCTTTTGCTAGTATTTATATACTGCCCCATTTGCCTCCCTAAAATTAAGGGTAATTCTTATCTACGGTCTGAAAAACAAAATTTATCGCTTATTATTCTCACCTTACTTGCTATTTATGTCTCGTCCTGTTGTTTATTTCGCCATTACTAATCATGGTTTTGGCCACGCTGTCCGCACTGCTTCGGTGGTAGCTAATATTATTGAACTTAATCCCGAAATTTTGCCGATATTAGTCACCACTGCTCCGCGCTGGTTATTAGATTCCTACATATCCGGAGAATATATTCAAAGACATCGGGGGTTTGATGTGGGGGTAATCCAATCGGATAGTTTAACGATGGATAAATTAGCTACTAAAGAAAAATTAGAACAAATAATTGCTCAATCAAGGGCAATTATTGCCAGTGAAGTTAATTTTATTAAAACTAATCGTGTGGGTTTAGTTGTAGCCGATTTACCGCCTTTAGCGGCACTAATTGCCAAAAGTGCGGGGCTTCCTTGTTGGATGATTGGTAACTTTGGTTGGGATTTTATCTATCGTGATTGGGGTGAAGAATTTGCGGGTATTAGTGATTGGATCAGTCGTTGTTATAATCAATGTGATCGCTTATTTAAACTGCCTTTAGCAGAAGCAATGACAGCATTTCCTCACGTTACCGAAGCAGGTTTAACCGGGGGTACACCCCGCTACAGTGAAGAACAATTACGACAGGAATTTAAGCTAAATACTCCTAAAGAAAAAACTATTTTATTGAGTTTTGGTGGGTTAGGATTAGAAGCAATTCCATATAATAACCTCGCCAGTTTTCCCGATTGGCAATTTATCACTTTTGAAAAAAACGCGCCCGAACTGCCCAATTTAGTCCGCTTACAGGATAAACCAGATCGGAGCTATCGTCCTGTCGATTTTATGCCCCTGTGCGATCGAATTATTTCCAAACCGGGATATAGTACCTTTGCCGAGGCTTTAAAATTAGAGGTGCCGATTGTTTCCCTAATTCGAGAAGGTTTCGCCGAATCAGCGATTTTATTGGCTGGAATCCAAGATTATAGTTATCATCAAATCATTAGCAGTGAAGAATTTTTTCAGGGTAATTGGGACTTTTTACGCCAAGCTCCCCAACCGCCAAGATTAAAGGTTAAACTGCCTAAAGATGGTGCAGAATCGATAGCGAGAGCTATTGTAGAATACTTTGAGAGGCATTAACGAAGCCTGCCGACCGCCTGATCTCAACAAGCAATTTAAATTACGAACAGCATTATAGGTTATCAGCCTCGAAATCGTCAAAAACACCGATAAGGGACTTGCGCTTTGATAATGTACCTTTTGGGCGAACGCAGTTCGCCCCTACATTGTGGACAAAATCCGTTACTGTAGGGGCGCAAAGCTTGCGCCCCCCGATCGATTGGGATATTATTCCCACGCAAGTCCCTAACCATTCGGGGAGACAGAAACAAGATCAGGCAGAAAGCCGATACTTGTTACAATAGTTTACAAATCACCCTGCCTTGTCACCGAACTATGTCCGAACAGATGATCTCCCCAGAGACGCAACCCGAAGAAGCGATTACTGTTGAAGTGCAGCCCGTCCATATTCCCGAAGAGCATCGGGAAAATATCGGCCCCATGGATGACAACGTAGCCGAGAGTTGGCGCTACAATCCCGAAGTTATTAACGACTATTACCGTCGGCGACCTCTAGACGTTTTGGGGAGATTAATCGAAATTGCCCTACCGGTTTTATCTTTTGTCATCGGTATCTGGTCGGATAAACTGCGGGGAAAATCGCCAAAAAATGAAATTAGACGGGCCGTACAATTGCGGGAAATGTTGACCAAATTGGGACCAACCTATATTAAAATCGGTCAAGCTCTCTCTACCCGGCCTGATTTAGTACCGCCTTTATATTTAGAAGAATTAACCACTCTCCAGGATCAAATTCCCTCTTTTCCTAATGAAATTGCCTATCGTTTTATCGAAGAAGAATTAGGTTATTCTCCTGAAGAAATTTATACAGAATTATCCCCCAATCCCATAGCGGCCGCTTCCCTAGGACAAGTTTACAAAGGTAAATTAAAAACCGGAGAGACAGTCGCCGTTAAAGTACAGCGTCCCGATTTGATTCGCTGTATAACTTTAGATGTGTATATCATGCGTAGTTTGGCGAGTTGGGCGAAAATTAATGTTAAAAGACTTCGCTCCGATTTAGTGGCAATTACCGACGAATTAGCCAGTCGTATTTTTGAAGAAATTAATTATCTGCACGAGGGACAAAACGCCGAAAAATTCGCTCAACTTTATGGTCATATTGCCGAAATTTACATCCCCAAAATCTACTGGAAATATACCGGGCGACGGGTTTTAACCATGGAGTGGGTGGACGGCACAAAATTAACTAATATCAAAGAAATTCAGGCCCAGGGTATTGATGCCACCCACTTAGTTAATGTGGGGGTGCAGTGTTCTTTGCGTCAATTACTTGAACACGGATTTTTCCATGCGGATCCCCATCCGGGTAATTTATTAGCGACTCCCGACGGTAAATTAGCTTATCTTGATTTCGGCATGATGAGCAATATTGAACCCTATCAACGCTACGGTTTAATCGAAGCGGTGGTGCATTTAGTCAACCGGGATTTTGAGTCTTTGGCCAAGGATTATGTTAAATTAGACTTCCTGTCACCCACCACCAATTTAGAGCCAATTGTTCCCGCTTTTTCGGAAGTTTTCGGTAATGCTTTAGGGGCGAGTGTGGCAGAATTAAACTTTAAAAGTATCACCGATAAAATGTCGGCGATGATGTATGAGTTTCCCTTTCGAGTTCCTGCCTATTATGCCCTGATTATTCGCTCGATGGTGACTTTAGAGGGAATAGCAATCGGCATCGATCCTAATTTTAAGGTACTGAGTAAAGCCTATCCTTATATTGCTAAACGTCTGCTCACCGATCCTTCCACGGAGTTGCGAGATTCCCTGCGGGATTTATTGTTTAAAGACGGTACTTTTCGCTGGAATCGTTTAGAAAATCTCCTGCGTAATGCTAAAGATTCTAATGATTTTAACTTCGAGAAAGTCAGCGAACAAGCGTTAGATTTTCTTCTGTCAGACAGGGGTATATTTATCCGCGAAAAATTAGTGAATGAGTTAGTAAATACCCTCGATAATTTTGGCCGTCGCACTTGGTTTAATCTCACGGTTAATTTCCGGCAACAGGTGGGTTTAGCGGTGCAAGAAACTCCCCCAGAATTGTTGGGTGATGCTAAGAGTTTTGAGCATCTTCGCAACATCTTTAGTATTTTACAGGAAACAAAAGGATTCGATGCCATGGCTATGGTGCCAGTGATGACGAAACTAATCGCTAAACCGGAAACCCAACAGATGGGACAAAAAATTGCTGAAGGTTTGCTACAAAAATCCCTAGCGCGTTTAATTCGTTACTTAGTTCTCGAATTTGATAGACCAAATCATCAGCAAAATGGAGAATTATCGAAAGCTTTACCCGCTGCTGATTAACCTCTGTTCGGAGTTCCACCGACGGCTCAAAATCTGAGCATTTCCCACAATAAATGCCGTGAAATTTATTTCACGGCTACGATAAAAACGCTAAACTGTTTTTAAAGTTTTTTTATCCTAACTGGTTAACGGGGTTGAAAGGTGACTTGTAAACCGTCGCGAGGATGGGGAGTGGGGATAGTGGTGAGGGTGAGATCTTGATTAGGGAGTAATTGCCAATCGTATTTTTCTACTAAACGGACGGCTAAAATTTTCATCTCTAAACGAGCGAATTCTTTGCCAATACATTCGCGCAATCCCGCACCAAAGGGGATATATCCGTAGGGTTTTTCCTCGGCTAAAAAGCGATCGGGATCGAAGGTTTCAGGATGGGAATAAATATTATTATCTTTATGGGTATTGCTGATTTGATACTGCACTACCCATCCTTTCGGCAAATGATAACCGTTAAATTGACAGTCTTCTATTACCCGACGGAATCCTCCTCCCACGGGGGGAGTAAAACGTAAAACTTCCTTTAAAACGCGATCTAAATAGGTCATCTGTTTGAGGGTATCGACGCTTAAAGGAGTGGATAGATCAAAATTAGTTATTTCCTCAAGGACAAGCTGAAAAATATCGGGATGCAGTGCCATTTGTAGGCAGAAAGTGGCAATAGCGGAGGTTAAAGTTTCATGACCGGCAAAGAGTAATAATAGCACTTGATCCTTTAATTCCGCTAAGGATAAACTTTCACCGTTTTCGTCTTTAGCTTGTAAAAGGATAGCCAGAGCATCCTGGCCTAAGTCATCATTTTTTTGTCTTTCTAAAATGATAGTTTCGATCGCTTGCAGTAATTCTTCTCGACAGCGTAATGCTTTGCCGAAAGCTGTCCAGGGAAGGGGAAGGGGAAGGGTAAATAGTCCCGCACACCAAGTATCAAAAACTTCTCCTAATTTGGTGGCAGAACCCTGGTCAAGACCGATAAATAATTTACAGGCGATATCGAGAGTATAGTTTCTTAATTCAGGATACCATGACAGGGTTTTTGCGGTTTGCCAACGCTCTAAATAGTGATCGGTAATTGTTTCTACCGTAGGGATATAACTTGCTAGGGACCGGGGTTGAAAAGCTTGATAGATTAAACGACGACGGGAAGCGTGAACATCTCCCGTATGCACCGCTAAAGATGCGCTACCTAGGAGAGTTTTGGTACTTTTAGGCCAAGTTGCCGCAAAGTATTTATTCTCGTTGCTGAGGAGAAACCGGTTAGCTTCGGCACCGGATAAAATAATCGTGGGACTGCCAAAAATATGAGTACGGAAAAGTTGACCATATTTATTATGACGTTTACTGGCAAAATCCCCATCGGTCAAAAAAGCGATTGTTTCTCCTAATAGGGGTAATCCGAAACTGCCGGGGGGTAGGGGTAAATCGTTGCTTATAGTCATCGCTGCCTCTAGGGTAAAACTAATCAGTTGCCGTCGATTAACTCTGTTTATTCTAACCTAAAGCACCGGAGAATTCACCTCCTGATCTAGCCTGACAATTAGCGATCGCACTTGACCAAGGCAAGTATCTAAGTAGGGAGGCACAATTATTTGTAGGATGGGTTAGCGGTAGCGTAACATAATCGGGCGTTGGGTTTCATGCTTCAACCCAACCTACGTTCATCTTATATTTAATTCCACCCACCTACTTAGGCAAAATTAATCACAGATATCGCCAATCAGTTAACAATAAGAATTGCCGCCAATTGACATTTTTTAAGATCACCGCCATAATCACCCATTGCTAATAATAATTCGCGGCAAACGATGCTTAAAACCGCAGAGAATCTCCCAGGATATCGTACCTAAATCCCGCGCCCAATCATCGGCGGTGATGCACTGTGGACCGTCTTTACCGATAAGTGTGACGATTTCCCCTGTTTTTACCTCTGGAATCTCGCTCACGTCAATCATTAACTGATCCATGGTTATCGCGCCGATTTGGGGTACTAAACGTCCTCTCAGGGATACTTTTAAACGATTGGAGAGATTGCGGGGAATTCCATCGGCGTAACCGATACCGACCACAGCAATACGGGTGTCTTTTGCCGCTATGTACTGATGACCATAACTCACTCCCGAGCCGGCGGCAATGGTTTTGACTTGGGCAATGCGTGCTTTTACTTGCAGCACCGGTTGCAAAGGAACTTTATCGGTGAGATGATCGGCAGGATAAAGACCGTAGAGAGCTAATCCGACTCTAACTCGATCGTAGTGCAGAGATCGATCGCTTAGGGTAGCGGCAGAGTTGGCTAAATGCAGACAGGGGGGATGATAACCTTTTGATCTTAACTCGGCGATCGCTTGTTGGAATCTTTGCCGTTGTAACTGCATGATTTCGGGATTCGGATCATCAGCCGTGGCAAAATGCGAGTATATACTGGCAATTTTCAGGTTAGGAGCCTCTAAAACCTGTTCGACGAATTTGGTGCCGTTGTGCCATTGTGTACCTAAGCGAGACATCCCCGTATCTAGTTTGATATGGACTAGCAGCCGCTGCTCTAAGCGTCTCATAACGGCGGCAAAAATTTGCACCTGTTCGATTTGCACCAGGGTGGGTTGCAATTGCCAATGGGCCAGGGCTGCCACTTCTTCTGGGGTATTGACTGCCCCTAAAATCATAATTGGGGCAACGATTCCCGCTTCCCGTAGTTCGATACCTTCCCCGATAGTTGCGATGGCTAAAGATTGCGCTCCGGCTTCTAAAACGCTGTTAGCCACTTTAACTGCCCCATGTCCGTAAGCATCGGCTTTAATTACCGCCATTAATTCCGTTTTTGGGGCTAATAAGGCCTTGACTTTTCGCACGTTTTGTTGTAAGGCCGAGCGATCTATCTCTACCCAAGCACGATAGCGAATTACTTCCGACAATTGATAATCATGACGGTTTTTGGACGGATTGATAATTTTTGGTTCGATGCTAAACGTCACTCGCTCACTCCTTTGCACACATAACCCAATTTATAGCAAAAGAAAACCGAGAGGGCTAGGAAAGAAGCCTGAAACCCCTCTGGATTTCCCCCTTTTTCCCTGTGGAATCTGGGTTTTAAGATGAATGGGATGTTAGGAAGTTCCCGAAAAAATTGGCAGTTAGGGTTATAAAGGCTAGAAACTAAGTACCTAAAAGCTTTTAGCTTAACCAATTAGGTTTTAGATTCGATCGAGTGACAAGAAACTGGCGAAGTTTTCACCTAACACTATCTCAGTGGTTGGACAGAAGTGAAGTTAACTATAGGGTAAGGAATACCAAAAAGCCTAGACTTAAGATAAAATTATATCCAACCAGATGCAGTGTAGGAGTTTACCAAATGTCTAACGAAACTGTTACTTATTCCCTAGAAGCTGTCCTCACAAGGATTGAGGGGAAGATCGATAAGATTGATGAGCGCTTAACCAAAGTAGAAATAGGATTAACCGATCTCAAAGGGGATATTAAAGTATTAGACGAGAAAATCGAAGGCATCGACAATCGGCTAATATCGGTAGAGGGAACCCAAAAAAATCAGGTCTGGACATTGATTATCCTTTTGGGAAGTGCCATTATTACGGCCGGTTGGAAAGTATTTTTTTCCAGTAATATCTGAGTTGTCTAATCCTCAACACAACTACAGTTAACCGC
>NZ_JADBVM010000134.1:0-10758 GCF_020244875.1 Microcystis sp. M44BS1 | reverse complement strand
TACACAGCTTACCTCATTGAGAAAGTCTAATTCTTCTTGCTTTTTCCAATCGGTTAGCATTGAAGAAGTTTGAGCGTAGCCTACTCTTTCTTGCTTTTCGTACCAAGCTTGTGTTCGTTCGTGGAGAGCTTTGTTGTAAACTAATCTTACACAGCCCAAAGTGCGCCGCAATAGCGACTCTTGTTCGGGTGTGGGGTAAAATCGAAACGAGTAGGCTTTTTCCATGTCTCACATTTTAGCATATATTTGGTAAATGCGCTAGTATTTAACGGTAAAGCCGTCGTAGAACGACGGGGTTTCAGACCCAAAATTTTCGATGATCTTCCCTGAAAATGTTGAGCAAATTTATCGGCCTTGCTCTCATCAGAATCACATTCTGCGGATAAACTAAATAGGGTCTGCTGAAAAAGTTTTTCGGTGGGGGTTGGGGGTTGGGGGTTGGGGGTTGGGGGTTGGGGGTTGGGTTTTACCGATTTTCAGGTGGTCAACTACCTAATTTTCAGGGAAAAAGTACCTGAATTTTCCCCCTGATCACTCCCATGCCTGGTACTTTTTGATTGACAAAAAGTCTAAAAGTCTTACCCAACAAGGTTTTTAGATTTATTCAGCAGACCCTAAATATCCATGCCATTTTCATAGACTCCTATTGTGTGTATGCCACTAATCCACCTTTTCCCAATATTTTTGGGTCTTTGCCAATGCCGCTTCCTACCTTTCTAGAGCCATTGTAACTCTTGGCATGATGCTAACGTGGGCTATCTTGGACAGCCTGTAAATCTCCTGTAATAATGCTGTCATCAATCTGCCACAAAGGCTCTTTGCCCATGCCGCCAAATTTTGGCTGTAACTGCTCACTTTTCACTCCTCACGAACCAAAAAGCCTGTAAACTGGATTTTATCAGGTGGATTTGCTATTATTTGGCTCTTCCAAGCGATGCAAGCACTCCTGAACTGATAACACAGGTACGGATGAATTCAAAAACCCTTGACTATCGCGGGTCAAGATAGCATCAAGTCCTTGATCTACAGCACAAGCGACCTGAATCGCATCCTCATAATCAGCCAAACCTGAACTAAACGCTACCTCTAGAACCTCCCGGTTTACAGGGCAGATTTCCATTGCTGTCAATGTCTCTGAAACTGCTTGCCGTGCCTGCTCAATACTGCGAGTGTGTCTTCGAGCAATATAAAAAATGTCCGTGAGCGTTGTAGCTGTGACATACCCGACGATCTGACCAGAATCGATCGCCTGAAATAGTCGTTCTGCATCTTGGAAAAATAGCTCTCTCTCCAATAGAAAATCTAGGAGAACATTAGTATCAATTAAAACTCTCACTAAAGATATTTCTCCACCCGACGATCTTCCAACATGGCAGCTACTTCTTGGTCGGTTGGTGCAAGTTGGTCTGTTTTGAGTAAGCCACGCATCCGTTGAATTGCACCAGAACGATCAGGTCTAGCAATTGGGGTCTTCTGCAAGGACTCAATAATGGCGCTAACCAGATCAAGTCGATCGCTCGGTGATAGCTTAACCGCTTCTTCCTTTAGGTCTTGCAGTAACATAGACATTGCTTGGGGCTGAATATTCTGGAATTTATTAAAAATAATTATAACCTTGATTATGATCAGGGCTGTAGGGCTATCTTGGACAGCCTGTAAATCTCCATTGTTAGTTCTTTGGTGACATCTCTAAATCCTTCAACTTGCTCTCTTAGCATTGCCAAGTCAAAATCAGACATAGAGACTCTATTACCCTCTGCTGCTTCTAATCTAGCTTGGAATGCAAGAAAAAGATCACTGCGGTTTAACTTGTCAACTTCTTCTTGCATGGCCTGAATTTCTTCTTCAACTTTATGCTGAATAGAAACATTTGCCTCTTGAATGAACTCTCTGACCTTCAAGTATAATTACTCGCTTGCATAAATGAGATGCTCCCTATAGATTTTAGTATAACTCGTTTTCTGTAAGCATAACTAGGAGATGCTTTAGAGCGCCGTCTATCGAGGAAAATTAGTTAATCAATAGGCCTAGTTCATTGGCTCCTAAAAATTAGGATTTCTGTAACAGTTTGCGGTAGTCAAACACGCGAATGAGAGTCCCTTTTTGGGGTAAATCGGCGGCACGAATCCGTAATTTATTGTCCTCGATTAAACGGATATTTTTATCCTTGACCAACTTGAGAAACTCATCTACAGACACCAATTCACAGGCATTTTTATCGGCGGCACTGGTAAAGTATTGAGTTGGTATAGCAATTCGCGGCTGTAAAACTTCGATCGCCTGTTTTGCTTCTTGGGGATTATAATTTTTTGGACCACCTCCCACGGGAATAAAAGCTAAATCCGGCGAACCTAGGAGAATTCTTTGTTCTAATTCGATTGGGGCCGCTGCCCCCCCTAAATGGACAATACTAATCCCCGCTTGGGTCCAACGCCAGGCCACATTCATACCGAAACGTTGACCACCCATGCGATCGTGGGCGATACTAATACCCTGAAATTTTAATTTACCCAGATCGTAGGCCCCCGGCTCAAACAAAATTTTCGGATTACCGGGTAAACCCTCGGCCGCCCCTTCATCCCACAGTTGACTACTAATTAAAACGATATCTGCTTCTACTTTTGGCAAAGGAAAACCCGCCGTACAACCGATCGCCCGGAAAGGATTAACTAGGACTCTTTGCCCTCCTCCGGTGAATAAAAAGCAACTATGACCCAACCATTGAACTAAGAGGGAATTATCGGGTTTTTGGGGGGAAGTGGGGTTAGTGGGTTTCGGTTTAGTTTCCGCTAAAACTGAGCTTACTGCCACGGTTAAGAAACTTGCCCCCGCCGATAAGATAAAATCTCGCCTTTTCATAAATGTAGATGCAGAATTAATCAATTGAAGGTTAATTTCAGGGGTTGGGGATTAGTAAACACTAGAGGGATCGGAGAAAGTTTCTTAAAAGTTCCTTGCCGGCAGTGGTTAAAATACTTTCGGGATGAAATTGTACCCCTTGAATCTGGGGGTAATCCCGATGACGGACTCCCATGACCGTACCATCTTCTACCCAGGCCGTGATCTCTAAATTATCCGGCATGGTGGAGCGCTCGATCACTAAACTATGGTAACGGGTGGCAGTAAAAGGATTTTCTAAGCCTTGAAATACCCCTTCATTGTTGTGATAGATTGGGGAAGTTTTGCCGTGCATCAAGACTGGGGCCGAGACCACATCCCCTCCGAATACCTGACCGATACTTTGATGACCGAGACAGACCCCCAAGATTGGCATATAGGGGCTAAATTTGGCGATTAATTCCAGAGATATGCCCGCATCGACCGGACGACCCGGACCGGGGGAAATGACAATTCCATCCGGCCGCATTTGTTCGATCGTGGCCAGATCGATTTTATCATTACGATAGACCTCGATCGGCACGGCGATCGGGAACTCGGAGGCTAATTCTCCCAAATACTGGACTAAATTGTAGGTAAAACTATCATAGTTATCGATGACGATTATCAAGAGTCTCTCTCCTTTCTTTAGCCTCGCTCAGTATTTTCATTCTACACCCCGGCTGTCTCGATCGAGATAGCCGGGGTGTAGGGGGTAGGCTATTTTTGTGCCGTCAGTTAGAATCTGCCCGGAATTGCTAATTACAGCCTAAACTATCCCTTGTGGCCACTCCCGTGACGGGATTAATGCCATCGGCCCGTTCACACATTAACTTGACCTGATAGTTATCAATCACCGCGTTAGTGAAATCGGCCCCGGTAATAATTGTGTCATAAAAACGGCTGCGAGTAGCGATCGCATCGGTAAAAATAGTATTAGTTAAATCGGCAAAATCGAGGGTAACTCTATCTACCAAAGAGGCGGTTAAATCAGCCCCTTTTAAGTTAGCTTTTAAGAGGACAGCCTCGGTGAGAATGCTATAGGATAAATCGGCTCCTTCTAGGTTAACTCCCCGCATCGCGGCAGCTGCGAAAACTCCTCCGCGCAAATCCTGATGGGAAAAATCCCGATCTTGCAGCTGGGCAAAACTATAGTTAATCGTTTTATCTTGGGCCAAGGCCACCGGACGGGCCGCGAAAAGTAGCCACAGAATCGCCAGCAAAATAATTAAAACCAGACTGAAAAAATTTTTCAACATTGTTACTGTTGAGCGTCGAGAAACTGGTCCACATCATCACCCACCCGAATAGTTAGGTCTGAGTCTAAAGCACCAGTGGAGGATGATTCTACTTTACCGATTCCCAATTGATTTTTCAAGAGGTTAGCGGACTGAATATCACCTTTTTGGGCAATAATTGCCGTGGTTTCTAGCTTTTGGGAGGAGTCATCGCTAATATAAACATTTGTGTAGCCCCGTTTGGCCAGATAATTACGAGTACGACGGGCTAAACCTTTGGTATGGGTGGCATTTTGAATGGCAATCCGCAGACTATAAACGGAGGTTTCTCCCCCCGCGTAGTTATCGGTAAAATTATTAGCCACAATGGTTCTAATTTCGCGACGGTTCAAAATCCAATAACTGCGACCATCGTATTCATCGAGGCTATTAAACCGGCCGGGGAGTAGGATCATTCTCAAGTCATCCTGTTTAATTTCCCGTCCAAAATTAGCGATAGCCAGCATTTCCTCGACGCTTAAGTTCGTATCGATATATTGTTGTAAAACCTGTACTGCTTTCGGGAGACTGGGGAGAATTGTCGGACTAAAAATCTTTTGTTGGAGTGCTTTTAATAAAATTTGTTGTCTTTGTACGCGACCAATATCGCCGTATTGCGGGTTACGAAAACGGGCAAATTGTTCTGCTTGGTCGCCGTTGAGATTTTGCCAACCCTCTTGTAAATCAATTTCTAATTTTTGGGTGACATCTTTATGATACATTCGTTCGGGTACATAAACCTCTACACCCCCGACTAAATCAACTAATTCCTTAAAGGCATCGGTAGTCACCCGCACATAGCGATCAACGGTGACATCCCCTAAAGTATTAGTGACCACTTCCGCCGCTAGAGTCGGTCCACCGTGAACGTTAGCATCGTTAATTTTAGTGAAACCGTGGCCGGGGATTCTGACGCGGCTATCGCGAGGGATAGACAGCATTCTCACGGTTTTATCGCTGGGATCGAAGCGCACTAGGAGCATGGTATCGCTGCGACCTTTAAATACATCGTCGCTGTTTTTGGCATCTAAAACTCGATCGATGCCCATAACTAAAATATTAACAGGACGAGAAAGCTGCTGATTGATTAAGCTATTCCAAGCTTGATCCTCAAGGATGTCTGTTTGGGTGGGAAAAGATGTTTTTTGGAAGATAGCCCCAATTGGTGCGGGTAAGGGACTAATTAAAGCGACGGCAGCCCCAACAGTGGCGGAAACTAGGGCGGTAAAACTGAGGGTTATTCCCCAAAATAAGCCCTTTTGTAGGGGAGATGCTTTTTTTAAACCGGACATGACTGAACTGACCACCGCGACGGTATTTTCTGAGTTTTGGCTGTATTCTTGCTTTTCAAACCGCCCCGAAACATTGGCCATGGACTAACCTCAACATCTGATTAAAAGCTTACTTTAAGTAGGGAGGCACAATTATTTGTAGGATGGGTTAGCGGTAGCGTAACCCATGCGGGCGTTGGGTTTCATTTTTCAACCCAACCTACGTTCATCTTATATTTAATTCCACCCACCCAGGAGGTGACTGCTGATCGATAGAATCTATCTCTAGCCCAAAAGTTCCAGATATTGGTCACTCCCCTCTCGCCGGCTATTGTAACATATTGTTAAGGAACTGGCTATCCTAGACCTGTTGTAAAAATCAAAAATTGTTGTTAGGGTTAGGAGTCGGTAGCCAGAAGAATTGAGAATGAATAATAAGCGATTAAATGCTCTATTTACCGATTTTATGCCATTTAATCCTTATTTTTGCCGTTTTTGAACCCTGAAAAGTTAATTAGGCCAGAGGTTTAATAATTTTTCAGGGATTCGGTTTGGTTATAGATTAAGCTGCCCGCACATTTATAGCGTTTTTCAGTCTGCTGAGGTACAAAAGTTATGGGTTTTAGGCACTCATGCAAGAGGCAAAAGGCAAAGGGGAAGAAAAATAGGTGTACCTCACTAGCTTAGGAAATGCTATAAATTGGTTGTTGAGATAAGGCAAGAGGTAACAGGCAAGAGGTAACAGCAAAGGGATTGGGGGAGATTGAGTTAATCTAAGGATAGGCGGTTAAAATGCGTCTTAGATTATCTCTGTAGCCAAGAATTAAGAGAGGTGGAAACTTGAAGATAACATAACTAAGGTTATTCTCCTTGTTTTTATCCCTTTGCTTTCGGCTAGTAATGCAGTTTTTTCTGTCAATAAATTCTGATCTATTTTGTATGCAAATCATCTCCCTTCCCCCATCTTCCACCCAGGAATATCTCTGTATAAGAGACTTAAATCTCTACAATTCTCCCAGTTGTCAAGAGTTAGCTACCCAAGCACAACGGGGAAGACAATTAAAATTTATTTCCCTAGAAATTACCGAAAAAGGACTACAAATTCAGCTAAGAGAAGATAATTATTTAGCTTGGTTATCCCTAGAAGATTTAGATGCGATTGCAGCGGCCGCCACAGCTTATCAAAAAATTCCTCTAACTCGTTCAGAAATAGAAAAACATATTCCTGAGATTATCACTTTTACTCAGGAAGCAATGAATCGTACCAATCATTATCTCTGGGGTGGAACCCTTGCACCTAATTACGATTGTTCAGGATTAATCCAGGCTGCTTTTGCCACTTTTGGCATTTGGTTGCCGAGGGATTCCTATCAACAGGAGGCTTTTTGTCAAAAAATAAACCGAGAGGAATTACTCCCAGGAGATTTAATTTTCTTTGGTGATAAAAGAGTTAATCATGTGGCTTTATATCTAGGGAATAATCAATATATTCACAGTTCAGGAAAAAAAACAGGTAATAATGGTATCGCTATCAATCTACTCACCGATGATAGGGATAGCGTCAGTCGTTATTATTATCAAAAATTATGGAGTTTCGGTCGAGTTATGCACAATTAATCAGTTATCAGGGAAATGGGGAAATGGGGAAATGGGGAAATGGGGAAATGGGGAAATGGGGAAATGGGGAAATGGGGAAATGGGGAAATGGGGAAATGGGGAAATTTCAACTAAAACCCCAAAACCCTAAAACCCCAAAACCCTAAAACCCCAAAACCCTAAAACCCCAAAACCCTAAAACCCCAAAACCCTAAAACCCCAAAACCCCAACCCCTAACCCCTAACTTCTCACTCTCCCCCATAGATAATCATGTCAGAAAATATCTCCCTAAGCGGTCTATCAATTCGTCGTCATATAGGAGTATTGATGTTAACTATAGCAGTTATCATCATCGGTCTTTTTTTTCTAAATCGTTTACAAGTAGATTTGCTTCCTTCTATCACTTATCCCCGCATTAGTTTAAGGATGAATGTCCCTGGAGTTTCCCCGGAAGTTATTCTCGAAGAAGTAACTAAACCCCTAGAAGAAGGAATGAGTGCCACCGAGGGAGTAGTGCAAGTTTATTCAGAAACTCGCGAGGGAAGGATGCGAGTAGATTTATTTTTTCAACCGGGGGGAGATTTAAATGTTGCTTTAAATGAAGCTACCGAAAGTTTTAATCGTGTCCGACAAAATTTACCCGATATTATTGAAGAACCGCGCTTAAATAAATTTGAACCCTCTCGTTTACCCGTCTATGAATTTGCTCTCGTTTCTGATACCCTAACCCTAAAAGACTTAAGATTATTTGCTGATGAAGAATTAGGGAGAGAATTAGGGTTTGTGGAAGGAGTGGCAGTGGTGGACGTGATTGGGGGAGTTAGAGAAGAAATTCAAGTTAATATTGACCTGCAGCGATTACAATCTTTAGGAGTGGGATTAAATCAGGTTTTAGACACCCTAAAAAGACGTAATCAGGACATCTCTGGGGGCCGACTAGAGGGAGAAACTGGGGAACCTTTAACCCGCGCGGTGGGGAAATTTAAAAACGTAGCGGATATCCAAGATTTAGCACTGACCGATAGTAATAATCCCGAAGAAAAAATCTATCTGCGGGATGTGGCCAGAGTTATCGATGGGACAGAAGAACAAAGAATTTTTGTCACCCTAAATGGAAAAAATGCCGTGCGGGTTAGCGTCCAAAAACAACCCAATGCGAACACGATTGCTGTGGTAGAAGGGGTCAAAAAACGCATTGCCGAATTAAAAAAATCCGGGTTAATGACCGGGGGGATGCAAGTCGTCCCCACTACCGATGAGTCTGTATTTATCCAAAATGCGGTTAATAACGTGGTTTCGTCGGGACTAGCGGGGACAATTCTAGCAGGATTGACTGTATTCGTCTTTCTCGGTTCCCTGCGACAGACTTTTATCATTACCCTAGCGATTCCTCTTTCTACCCTGGTCGCAATCATCTGTATGAAGTTATTTGGGTTATCGATAAATGTGTTTAGTTTGGGAGGATTGGCCCTAGGGGTGGGTATCGTGGTGGATAATTCCATTGTCATGCTCGAAAATATTGCCCTCAAAGTTAATCAAAACCAAAATAAGCGAGATTTTTTAGAAATTGCCCGGAATAGCAGCCAAGAGGTAGAATCTGCTTTAGTGGCCTCCACTGCGACTAATCTCGTCTCTATACTGCCATTTTTATTACTGGGTGGTTTTATTTCCCTGCTGTTTAACGAGATTATCCTCACTATCAGTTTTGCTGTGGCTGCTTCTCTCCTGTGTGCGTTAACCGTTGTTCCCATGTTAGCCAGTCGTTTGTTAAATATGCAGGTTTCTAGTGGTATTCAGCGATTTTGGCTCTTAAAAGTCTTTAGTCAACGTCTGGAAGGTTTAACTATTCTCTACGGTCGTTGTTTAGCTAAAATCATCCGCTACAGAATACTTGTTATCCTACTGGCCTTTTTAATTTTAGGGGGAAGTAGTTTCTATCTCTGGCAATATATCCCCCAGGAAGTCTTTAGTCGTATTCAAACCGGACAGGTGAACGTTTTTGCTCAATTTCCCCCCGGTACCAATTTAAATACGAACCGTCAGGTGATGCGGGAAGTAGAAAAGATTTTATTATCACAACCAGAGACTAAGTACGTTTTTACTACCAGTGGCGGTTCTCTTTTTGGCACAACTACCAATGAAAATATTTTGCGTGCTTCTAGTACGATTAATCTCAAACAAGGCACTAATACAGAAGCATATATCGAACGCATGAGCAAAGCACTAGAGCAATTAAACCTCGTTAACGTGCGTTTGCGTCTCACCCCCGGTCAAGTGCGCGGTATTATTCTTAATAACTCTCCCTCCGTTGGTGCTGACGTGGATGTGATGTTACAGGGACCCGATGGGAAAACTCTAGAGCAAGCTGGTGAAGAAGTCCTCGGTATTCTCGATGAAAAAGTCCCTAGTGCGCGTTTTCGTCCCGATGCTGACCCCAGACAACCGGAAATCCAGATTAAACCCGATTGGACTCGCTTAAATAGTTTGGGGTTGAGTACCCTGGAAGTGGGACAAACGGTAAGGACCGCTATTCAAGGATCAATCCCCACCCAACTGCAACGGGGAGAAAGATTAATCGATATCCGGGTGCAATTGGACCCCAACTCGCGGCAAAAAATTAGTGACATCTCACAAATACCTATTTTTGTCAATAGACAAGAAGACTTAAAATTAGCAGATATCGCCAGGATTGAAGGGGGAAAAACCCCAGCAGTCATCCAGAGAATTAATCAGCGTCAAGTTTTTATTATTATCGGCAGTTTAGTCGAGGGTGCGAAATTAAGTGACGCACTCGCAGGGGTACAATCGGTTTTAAATTCCACTCCCTTACCCGATGGTATCAGCATTTTACCCAGTGCTGCTGCCATGTCTAATCAAGAAATTCAGGGTTCTTTGGGTTTATTAGCGGGTTTATCGGTATTTTTAGTCTTTGTGGTCATGGCCGTGCAGTATAACTCGCTCATAGACCCTTTGGTGATTATGTTAACCGTTCCTTTGGCCCTAGCGGGGGGAATTTTTGGACTATATTTGACCAAAACCCCGATTAATGCCATTGTCATCGTCGGGGTGGTGTTATTGGTGGGCATTGTGGTTAATAACGGGATTATTATGGTGGAATTAGCCAATCAATTGCGGCAAGAATTCGGTTTTACTCGACTACAAGCCATTTTAAAGGCCGCTCCCCAACGTTTACGACCGATTTTAATGACTACCGTGACCACGGTTTTAGGTTTATTTCCCCTCGCTTTAGGATTGGGAGAGGGGGGAGAATTCCTGCAACCTTTAGGAATTGTCGTTTTTTCGGGTTTGTCTTTAGCAACTCTGTTAACTCTGTTTATTATTCCCTGTTTTTACGTTTTATTCTCCAGAAAATAATCTTCTTGCACAGTAGGGTGTGGGGTGTAGGGTGTGGAGAAGTGGGGAAGTGGGGAGGTGGGGAAGTGGGGAAGCGGGGAGAAGCTTTTTTCAGTGTTGCCAAAGGCACGGCGTAGCCGTCCAGTAAACAGTAAACAGTAATCAGTGAACTGAAAACTCACATCTGATAACAAGGGCCGAATCTCAGACCTAATTGGTTAAGCTAAAAGCTTTGATGCGCTTAGTTTCTAACCCTCTTTTTAGGTAGGAGAATTGTCAGATTCTGTCTTTTGCCTCTTGCCTGTTGCCCCTTGTCTTCAGAAGCTGATAACTGATAACTGATAACTGATAACTGATAACTGATAACTGATAACTGATAACT
>NZ_JADBVM010000133.1:0-9708 GCF_020244875.1 Microcystis sp. M44BS1 | reverse complement strand
CCCACTTCCCCACTTCCCCACTTCCCCACTTCCCCACTTCCCCACTTCCCCACTTCCCCACTTCCCCACTTCCCCACTTCCCCACTTCCCCACTTCCCACTCTATTTTAATTTGACTGCCATAATTGCCAAGCTTTAACGAGATTTCCCCCCATCAAGGCAGCCACTGCATTTAAAGTCTTAATTTCCTCACTATCGGGATTTAATTGTCTAGCTTTATCTAAGACTTTTTGGGCTGCTTGCGGTTGCCAATCGTAAAGATAAATAAAACCTTGATAAGCATAATGATAGGGATTATAGGGGTCAATTTTAATCATTTCCTCCGTGGCTTTTATTGCCCCTGCCACATCCTGTTGTAGTACCTTAGAAATTGCTAATCCGTAGGCTAAAGATAATTTATCGGGGGGATTTTGTTGCTGTAAACGATAGGAAAAGGCCTTGTCTGCTTGCAGCACATAATCCTGAATCGAATCGTATTGATTGATACGATTAGTTAACTCAAAAATTGGTTCAATACCCGTTAATCCTTGACCAATATTAGCAGACTTTAAGCGCAATTGGGTCACTAAATCTAATTGGGGCGTTGCTAACTTGGAGACTTGAGGATCGATGGTAATTTCAGCATTAGTTTTAATCGGATAGGTTTCGCCAGTTTCCCGATTGAGATAGACAGCAGATAAGCGATAAACTCCGGGGGTTGCTGCCGACTGCATGGCGGTTTTTTCAGTGACTTCAAAACCCTTTTGTTGCTCTTCAGTAGTTAATTTTTCTGCCATTAATCCCCCCATAGCAATACCATGATCGTGCATCCAATAATCCTTACCGTCCACTTCTTGCCAGGTTAAAATCACTACCCCTGACTTTAATTGTTGCCAGTCTCCTGCCCATTTGTAAACCACAGGAATTGGTTGATTAGGAGAAGCTTTTTCGGCAATGGCAATCTCTCTTAATTCCACCTGTTTTGGCGCATTTTCAAGGGGTTTAACCGTGACGGAAGGATATATTTTTCGGTGTAGGGACAGGGTACTATCATCCGGTAGCTGCCAAGTTTTCTCCACTTGGAAATCTGGACCGGTGGCGACTCGATTAACAATTTTTTTCTGGACATCGGGGACGGAACCCTGTTCACCAGTTTTAGTTAAAAACCAATCTAAAGAATTGACATCCTTTTCTATATCTTCTTCCCTAACTCCCACCTGTCTCCCGGCAACCTGGGAATTATGTTTACCACCGTAGAAAGAGAAGGTATGTTGATTTAATTCGGGGGTGGAAGGTAAAACCACTAGGGTGCTGCGAAGATAGGGAGAATCCGCTAGAATCTCTTTAACTACTTCTTCGTGCTGCCAACCAGTTTTTAAATAGGGATGGTGTTGCAATTCGGGACTGAAAACATTAGTAATTATATCTCCCCCCAAGGGGAATAAATTTAAGCTGGTGAGGATAGCGGCAATAGTTATCGTTCCCCAACGGATACCAGGGGCAAAACGACCGCGCCACGATAATAAACCAACGGATAAAATTAAGGATAAAGTCGGTAAAAGCGGCAAAATATAACGAGCATCTTTATTGATATTGAGGGATGATAATAGGTATCCCCCCAGCAGAAAAACTCCTAACCAAATCCACACAGGACGATTAACCTTATCTTCGGTTTTTCTATGACGTAATGAGATTAATAATCCCACCAGGGGAACTAATAATAATACCCAAGAAAGAAAATAGGGTAAAACTTGGGCGTAAAATGTCCAGGCATCTAGACTGGTAAGGGGCGGATCTCCCTCCAAAATCGCCGAATCTACCGTGGCACGTTTGCTCGCGGTTAACATTAATAACCAATTCGTCCGATACCAGGGAAACATTAGCAATGCTGCCGTCAAAAAACTCAGCATTAATTGCGCTAGATTGCCCCAACGTTTTCGCCGGAGATTTTCGCCCAATACCCACAAAATTGGCAAAAAGAGGAAAAATAGGGCGGTTTGTTTGACTAACATCCCTAAACCGAAAGAAATCCCGAAAGCGATCGCTTTTAGCCAGCCTTGACCACTAAATCGCCACCATGTCAAGCAGAAGTAAGAAAACGTTACAATTGCCGCTAAGGGAAAATCTAAGAGATATTCGAGGCGATAATAGTATAAACCGGGGAGAAATTGGCAGATTAAGACCGCCCAGAGTGCTACAGTCCCATTAAAAAGGATAATTCCCAATCCGTACACAGAAAAGAGCAGTAGGGCGCTATAGATAGCCATTACCCACATACCCGCGTCAACGCTAATACCAAAGAGATTAAAGAAGGGAATCGTTAAAAGATAGGTTAAAGGGGGAATTTTCGGGGACATTAGCCATAAACTGCGCCACCAATCCCCGTCAAACCAGCGCGGATTTTGGAAAGCTTGGGTATAGATAATCCCACCGTTGAGATAATCGGCCTGATCCCAAGCAGGAATAGTATGATCGAGACTAAACCAGAATCTATCGACTAATATCCCCAATATCCAAATAATAGTGACAATAATTAATTCCTGTCTCCTATCTAGCGATCGCTTCAAAATGACTTCTCCCTAGTGCAACTGTCAATTATTCTGCCACGCTCTCAAGTGACCCTGAAAAAATCGCCAGCGAGAAACACCAGATTGATCGGGTAAAATAAAGATTTAGTGAAAAATTGTAACAGGAACTTGACAAATGCGAGTGGTGATCGTTGGTGCAGGATTAGCGGGAATGGCAACAGCTATCGATTTGGTCGATGCGGGCTGTACAGTAGAAATCTTAGAATCTCGTCCCTTTGTCGGGGGAAAAGTCGGTAGTTGGGTAGATGCGGACGGTAATCACATCGAGATGGGCCTGCACGTCTTTTTTGGCTGTTACTATAATCTTTTTGAGTTAATGAAAAAAGTGGGCGCTTTTCAATCCCTACTGCTCAAAGAACACACCCACACTTTTATCAACGAAGGAGGAAAAATCGGCGAATTAGACTTTCGTTTCGCCGCGGGTGCGCCTTTTAACGGTTTAAAAGCCTTTTTTACCTCCTCTCAACTCTCGGCAGCCGATAAAATCTTTAATTCTCTGGCCTTAGGTACCAGTCCCATCGTCCGCGGTCTGATAGACTTTCAAGGAGCGATGAAAACGATTCGGGAGCTGGACTCGATTAGTTTTGCCGATTGGTTTCGTAGCCATGGCGGTAATGAAGGCAGTTTAAAAAAAATGTGGAATCCGATCGCCTATGCCTTAGGATTTATCGATACGGAAAATATCTCGGCCCGTTGTATGCTGACGATTTTCCAATTTTTCGCCGCTAAAACCGAAGCTTCCGTCCTGCGGATGTTGGAAGGTTCCCCCCATGAATACCTACATAAACCGATTATTAACTATCTGGAAGCTCGGGGTGCCAAAATCTCTACCCGTCGTCAGGTGCGGGAAATTCTCTATTCTGGAGAGGGCGAAAATCTGCAAGTTAATGGCATGATCGTCGCTAACGGAGAAACCAGAGAAACTATCACCGCAGATGCCTACGTTTGCGCTGGTGATGTCCCCGGTATTCAGCGTCTTATTCCCCAAGATTGGCGTAAAATGCCGATTTTTGACAATATTTTCCGACTAGAAGCCGTCCCCGTCGCTACGGTACAACTGCGTTTTGACGGTTGGGTGACGGAGTTAAATGATGCCGAAAAACGCCGACAACTGCAAAAAGCGGTGGGAATTGACAATCTTTTGTACACCCACCAAGCGGATTTTTCCTGTTTTGCAGATCTTGCTCTCACCAGTCCTAGGGATTATTATCGCTCCGGAGAAGGTTCTTTATTACAGTTGGTTTTAACCCCCGGGGACCCTTTTATTAAAGCTAAAAATGAAGATATTGCCCAGCACGTTTTAGCGCAAGTCCATAAGTTATTTCCCTCCTCGCAGGAATTAAAGATGACTTGGTTTAGTGTGGTTAAATTAGCACAGAGTCTCTATCGGGAAGCACCGGGGATGGATGTCTATCGTCCCTCGCAAGCGACTCCTATCGCTAACTTTTTCCTTGCTGGCAGTTATACCCAACAGGATTACATTGATAGCATGGAAGGAGCCACTTTATCGGGTAAACAGGCAGCCAAAGCGATCCTACAACAGGCCGAGCGCCGGAAATCTTTAGCCACGGTTTGAGCAAACAGCCGGCAATCTCGTCCCTTAAGAAGGGATTGCCTCTAGATTTGTTTTCACTCGAAAAAGATAACCTCTATAGCTAACTTGGCAAGTCAGCCCCTCAGGCCAAGCTATACAAAAAAGACCGATCAAGCTAGACTCGTAAAAAGATCACTCCATCTAGAAGGCTTACCCTAGACTGGAAAGAACGTCGGAAAAATCTCGTCAGAAATAGGAGTCAATCGAGTTTATGCCAGAGCTTGCTGTACCATTAGAGCTTGATTTCACCAGCGAAACCTATAAATCAGCCTATAGTCGCATTAATGCCATCGTTATTGAAGGCGAATACGAGGCCAATAGCAATTATATTCAATTAGCAGACATCCTCACCGATAACAAAGAAGAGTTACACCGTCTGGCAAAAATGGAAAACCGTCACATGAAAGGTTTTCAAGCTTGCGGCCGAAATTTGCAAATCACCCCTGATATGGATTATGCCAGAGAATTCTTTTCCTCTCTGCACAATAACTTCCAAATTGCCTACGCAGAAGGTAAAGTTGTCACCTGTTTATTAATCCAATCTTTGATTATTGAAGCTTTTGCGATCGCTGCCTATAATATTTATATTCCCGTTGCTGATCCTTTTGCCCGTAAAATTACTGAAGGCGTAGTTAAAGACGAATATTTACACCTCAATTTTGGCGAAGAATGGCTAAAAGCGAACTTTGAAACCGCTAAAGAGGAATTAGAAGCGGCAAATCGCGCTAATCTACCCATTGTCTGGAAAATGCTCAATCAAGTCGAGGATGATGCTCGCGTTCTCGCTATGGAAAAAGAGGCCCTCGTGGAAGACTTTATGATTAGCTACGGGGAAGCTTTAAGCAATATCGGTTTCAGCACCCGTGATATCATGCGGATGTCTGCCTACGGATTAACTGCCGTCTAAAGCTTGAGCATCGAGATTTCTTTTTTTCGCCCTGCTGCCGCTCCACACAGAGCGGCGCTTTTGTGTAATATATTTAAGAGTCTTAACGATTTCTTAGCAATATCCTCATTTTTATCTAGTGCCATCTAGTCTAACTAAAGAACAATCAATGTTTGGTCTTATAGGTCATCTTACCAGTTTAGAACACGCCCAATCGGTCGCCGACGATCTAGGTTATCCTGAATATGCTAACCAGGGATTAGATTTTTGGTGCGCTGCCCCCCCGCAAATTGTCGATGATTTTCATGTCACCAGCATCACGGGACAAACCATCACGGGTAAATACATCGAATCCTGTTTTTTACCAGAGATGTTGTCGAATCGTTGGGTAAAGTCTGCTATTCGTAAGGTGCTAAATGCCATGGCACTCGCTCAAAAAAGTGATATCAACATCACCGCACTCGGCGGTTTTTCTTCAATTATTTTCGAGGAGTTTAATCTCAAAGATAATCGACAGGTGCGGAATATCGAGCTAGATTTTGGCCGTTTTACCACCGGTAACACCCACACCGCTTACGTCATCTGCACTCAGGTGGAAACCCTTGCTAAAAAAATGGGCATTGATTTAGCTCAATCTACCGTCGTGGTTTGTGGGGCCACCGGAGATATCGGCAGCGCTGTTTGTCGTTGGTTAAATGAAAAAACCGATACAAAAGAACTAATCTATGTGGCACGCAATCAAGAGCGTTTACAATCTCTCCAAGAGGAGTTAGGTCGCGGTAAAATTCTCCCCCTAGAGGAGGCTTTACCCCTAGCTGATATCATTGTTTGGGTGGCTAGTATGCCTAAAGGGGTAGAAATTGATCCAGATAAACTCAAGCGCCCCTGCATTATTATTGATGGTGGTTATCCGAAAAATTTAGGCATGGTATTAAATGCCCCCGATATTTCGGTGATTAAGGGCGGCATTGTCGAGCATTCCCTCGATATTGACTGGAAAATTATGAAAATCGTTAATATGGATATTCCCTCTCGTCAAATGTTTGCCTGTTTTGCCGAGGCGATTTTATTGGAGTTGGAGGGTTGGCAAACTAATTTTTCCTGGGGACGCAATCAAATTACTGTCCCTAAAATGGAACAAATCGGTGCAGCTTCCCGCAAACACGGTTTTCAACCTTTGTTATTTTAATTAATATCCCCAACCCCCCCCACCGACCACGGAATTAGAAGTTTTAGGCGACAAATAATTAGGAGTGAGGGCTTGACTTTGCCGGCGGCTTGGGTTATAATCGTCTTATAATGGGATGTTTGTGTTTATCTTTGACTGCTTAGATTGCGATTATGAATAAACTCTTTTAAAAATATTATCCCAAAATCTGCCCACAAAAGCAAGCAAAATTTTGCCATCAATTGTTAAGTTTTGTTAAGAAAAATCCCAACAGTGGCAAGGAAGAGAACTCCCTTAGCTGATCAGTCCGATCTCCTTGATAGTTTATCAGGGCTTTTGGGGGAATTATAGAGATGTGGGCCTGATTTTTAGCTTTCTAGCAAAGACGACAAAACCACTAAACTCTATGAAAACTTGGTTAGAAGATCGCGGTATTTTACCCGCTTACGGTGGGGGGGTAATCATGGGCATTACCCTCTGTTTTTTCGGAGCTGCGACCAATACCATGGCGGGATGGTTGTATGCTATCTCTGGCACGACGATCGCTGTTTTAGTTTTATCGATAATTTTACCCCGTCGTTCCCTTCTTCCTCTGAAAGTGCGTCGTCTTGCCATTGTACCCGTAAGTGCGGGAGACGATCTTAGTATTAGCCTAGAGATAGAAAATACTAGCAATCAGCCGATAAATCTGTTAGAAGTGACAGATATGCTGCCAATTGTTCTCGATCAGCCAAAAATAACCCCAATAGAAGCGATTGCCCCCAAAAGTAGCCATCGTTGGACCTATTATTTACCCACCAGTAAACGGGGCGTTTATCACTGGCAAGAAGTACAATTAAGAACAGCGGCCCCTCTGGGTTTATTTTGGTGTCGTCGTTGTCAGCAAGCGGCGGCTAAAGCTTTAGTTTATCCCCAAATTTTACCCTTACAACAATGTCCCCTGATCGATTCCCTCGGTCAAGAGGTAGCACAAAAATTAGAAAATAATCGCTATTATCAAAGGGCTAGTCAAGGACTGACCCGAAACCTGAGACAATATCGCCGGGGTGATTCTACCCGTTTAATTCACTGGAAAACTAGCGCCCGTTTGGGAGAATTGCAAATTCGGGAATTAGAAGTGTTAACGGGAGGACAGGAAGTGATTATCTGTCTCGATACCCTCTGTGATTGGCAAGAAGACAGTTTTGAACGGGCGATTATTGCCGCTGCTTCCCTCTATTTTTATGCCCATCGTCGGCAATTAAATGTGAAACTCTGGACGGGTGAAACGGGTTTAATTCAGGGGGAAAGGGTCATTTTAGAAACTTTAGCCGGTATAGAGGCAAAAGCTAGTCAAAAAAATGCCAATCTGCCTAATTTACCGCTAATTTGGTTGACAAGTAACTTCAATTCCATCGAACAACTCACCCCCGGCAGCCGTTGGTTATTTTTCCTCGCTGCCGATTCTAGGGAGAGTCCTTCACTCTTAATCCGACAGTGTAGCGGATTGGCGATCGAACCGGAAACTTCTCTACAACAACAATTGCAAAAACCCCCTCGTTGAGAAAATTTCTGTTCCCAGTCTAGATTGAGAGGAAATTCTCCAGAAAAAAATACCGGTATCCCCGAAAAAGATGTTATGATAGAAAAGACTCGGACTCATGCGATCGCAACGCCTTAACCTTGTCAGGACCGGAAGGTAGCAGCAATACGGGATGCTTGTGACTGGCGTGATCTCCGGGTCTTTTTGTTGCCTGTGACGGTCACTGTCGTGAACGCTTTCAAAACTTTTCGATCGCTTACTGGCGAAACTCGTCGTCAACTACTGATCCTCTTCGTCACGGCGCTGTTTTTCTGGATAAGTATCACCACTCTTGTCCCCACTCTCCCCACCTATATTAAATCCCTAGGCGGTAGCAAACAAGATATCGGTTTTGTCATGGGGGCCTTTGCCATCGGTTTAATTTTATCGCGCAGCTGGTTAGGCAATCTAGTCGATCGCCGCAGTCGCAAATTAGTGGTTTTATTTGGAACTATTGTCGCCGCTACCGCACCCCTCGGTTATCTATTTTTTCGCGATCTTTCCTCTTTATTCGCCGTCCGCGCCTACCATGGCCTCAGTATTGCCGCTTTTACCACCGGTTACAGTACCCTAGTGGTGGATTTTTCCCCTGTTCGTCAACGGGGGGAGATAATTGGTTATATGAGCTTAACTGCACCCCTAGGCATGGGAATCGGTCCGGCTTTAGGCAGTTATCTCTACGAATCGATCGGTTATGACGGTTTATTTCTAGTTTCTGCCACTTCAGGAGCGATCGCCTTTCTCCTGAGTTTCTCCATTCAAGAACCGGACTTCAAGAAAAAATTAGCCGAAATGAAGGCAGAAAATCAGACAATTGAGCGCAGTTTCTGGGCATTATGTCAAGAGCGGGCTTTTTTAGTCCCCACCCTAGTTTTTCTACTGGTCGGTACTTTATTCGGCGGTTTAGTCGCTTTTTTACCCCTGTTTCTCCTCGAAAACCAACTTCCTTTCAGTGCCGGTCTATTCTACAGTTGTGCGGCAGTATCGGGCGTAATCGGACGGATTTTGTCGGGAGGAGCCAGCGATCGCTATGGACGGGGTTTATTCGTCACTATTAGCGTTTTTTGCTATGGTTTATCCATGTTGGTTCTATCTTCTGCCCGATCTTCTTCCGATTTTATTTTAGCCGCTATCCTCGAAGGTACGGGAGGGGGGATTTTATTCCCTATGTTACTGGCTTTAATCTCCGATCGCTCTGGTCCCCAAGAACGCGGCCGGGCCTATTCTATCTGTATCGGCGGTTTTGATGTGGGAACAGCCTTAGCTGGTCCAATTCTGGGGGTTTTAGCAATTTCCTACGAAACTATGTTTAGTTTATCGTCAGGATTAGCTGTTATTGCTCTCTTTCTCTTTTTTACTCTTTCTAACCCCACTATACGCCATTCTTTTCTCTTCGCTTTCGGTTTAGAAAAAGATCGTTATGCTCTGCGCGGACAATTACAATAAAGCTTACTGAAAAAGTTTTTCCTAGGGCAGGGTTATTTAATAGGTTTGAGGTTGAAAATTATCGGGAATATCTAATTCAAATACTTGGTCATGAATCCGAGCCACATAAAACCCTTCTTGCAGAATTTTTTCCCGTAATTCTGGGGATAAATCAACCGCCGCTAATATGCCATAGAGTTTTTTATCTTTGTGTTCAGGAAAAAAGCGGCGAAACCGTTGCAAAATACTTTTTAATTGTGTAATGGATTCCTCTCTAGCATGACTTTTAACCTCAACGATATAAGCAGTATTTAGCTGACCATTGGTATAGGCAAGAACATCAATTTCTAGGTGTTGTCCTTCTTTGCTGGCGCGCACACTGGGACTAACAACTTCCATACCAAAGCGTTGTCTGAGAATCGTTTCCATTGAGGGAAGGGCAAGTCCTTCGGTAAAGCTGCCGAATTTGGCACCAAGTCCCCCAATTTGTTTGCCCAGTTCTTTGAGT
>NZ_JADBVM010000132.1:0-19342 GCF_020244875.1 Microcystis sp. M44BS1 | reverse complement strand
GAAATGGGGCGAAAGTCTGTGGACTCTGTGTAAGACAGTACATGGTTTTTTAACTGTGGTATGCGACGGTGGTGGAAGCAGAAACTTAAATCGTGAGGTTTAGGAATCGCCGCACTTTTAGGGCGGCGAGGATGTCAACTACACTTCCCCATCGGTGGGAACCCAATCCTGAAAATATCTCTGGGATTGCCCCAATCTTGTCCAGAAAACTCTTGCAACAAATAGCACAAATCTGTTATCATGGTTTGTCTGTGTCCGGATTAACCATACCAGTATTGAGAACAAGAAACGACTGTGGCTAATACAAAGTCTGCACTCAAACGAGTCCAAATCTCCGAAAGAAATCGTCTACGCAACAAAGCGTACAAGTCAGCCGTAAGAACCCTGATCAAAAAATGTCTTGTCGCCGTCTCTTCCTACGGAGCTAACCCCAGCCCGGAAGGGTTAGAAAGCGCCCAACAAGCTCTATCAGAAGCTTACAGTAAAATCGATAAAGCCGTCAAGCGCAACGTCTTGCACCGGAACAACGGCGCTAGAAAAAAAGCCAGTTTAGCCAAAGCTTGGCAAAAAGTTAGCCAAGCTTCCTAAGAAACAATTAAGCTGTAATCAGGACAGACGCAACAAGCGATCGGGGGTCGATGCAATTAATAGATACGCACGTTCATCTGAACTTTGACGTTTTGCAAGCCGACTTGCCCGCTATCTCCGAACGTTGGCGAAGTGTGGGAGTCGTTCATCTGGTTCACTCCTGTGTCGAACCGGAAGAATTTGCGGCGATTAAAGCCATTGCTGATCAATTTCAGGAAATTTCCTTCGCCGTCGGTTTACATCCCCTAGATGCCCAAAAATGGCGAGATAATAGTGCCGATCAGATCGAATCCCTAGCCCGATCTGATCGGCGCGTCGTGGCGATCGGAGAAATGGGTTTAGACTTCTATAAAGCGGATAACCAAGAGCAGCAAAAACAGGTGTTTTGGACGCAACTAGAAATCGCCCATCGTCTCGATAAACCCGTGATTATCCATTGTCGAGATGCAGCCCTGGCAATGCGGGAGGAAATCAGCGCCTTTCGGCAACAAGTGGGCAAAATTGGCGGTGTGATGCACTGCTGGACTGGCAACCCCGAAGAAACTCAATGGTTTTTAGATTTGGGTTTTTATATCAGCTTTAGCGGCATCGTCACCTTCAAAAACAGTAAAACCGTGCAAGCTGCCGCCCAAATTGTTCCCAGCGATCGCCTACTAATCGAAACCGATTGCCCCTTTCTCTCCCCCAATCCCCACCGCGGTAAACCCTGTGAACCCTCTTTCGTCTTCCATGTAGCCGAAACCGTCGCCCGTCTGCGCGGCTATCCGGTCGAAACCCTAGCCGAACAAACCACCCACAACGCCCGCAACTTATTTCAACTCCCCAGTTAAAAAACATAGTTTATTAGCACAGAGCAGGGAATGGGGAAATGGAGAAATGGGGGAATTCAACTAAAACCCTAAAACCCCATCACCCTAAAACCCCATCACCCTAAAACCCCATCACCCAACCCCTCACTGCTCACTGATATTCGACCGTCGCTATCGTGTCATCAGCCCTTGTAACCATAATGAACAATCTTACCTTTAATCTCTTACCCGACCTCATCGAAATCCAACACTCCAGTTTTCGGTGGTTTTTGGAAGAAGGACTGATCGAGGAACTCAACAGCTTTTCCCCCATCAGCGACTATACAGGTAAATTAGAACTACATTTCCTCGGCCAGGACTACAGACTCAAAGAACCGAAATACAACGTCGATGAGGCGAAACGACGCGATAGCAGCTATTCCGTTCAGATGTACGTTCCCACCCGTCTAATCAACAAAGAAACGGGAGAAAACATCGAACAGGAAGTTTTTATCGGCGATTTACCCCTGATGACCGAACGGGGAACCTTTATCATTAACGGGGCCGAACGAGTCATCGTCAATCAGATCGTCCGTTCTCCCGGCGTTTACTACAAAGCCGAAATCGACAAAAATGGTCGCCGTACCTACTCCGCTTCCCTGATTCCCAACCGAGGAGCTTGGTTAAAATTTGAAACCGACAAAAACGGCTTAGTCTGGGTCAGAATCGACAAAACCCGTAAATTATCCGCCCAAGTTCTCCTGAAAGCGATCGGATTGAGCGATAACGAAATCTTTGACTCCCTACGCCATCCCGAATTCTACCAAAAAACCCTCGACAAAGAAGGCAATCCCAGCGAAGAAGAGGCCCTGCTCGACCTCTACCGCAAACTACGCCCCGGGGAACCTCCCACCGTCACTGGCGGGCAACAACTGCTCGAATCGCGCTTTTTTGACAATAAACGCTACGATCTCGGTCGCGTTGGTCGTTATAAACTCAACAAAAAACTACGCCTCAACGTCCCCGATAACCAGCGCGTCCTGACCACCACCGACATCTTAGCGGCGATCGACTACCTAATTAACCTCGAATTTGACATCGGTAACACCGACGACATCGACCACCTCGGCAACCGTCGCGTCCGTTCCGTGGGTGAACTGCTCCAAAACCAAGTGCGAGTAGGTTTAAACCGCTTAGAAAGAATCATTCGGGAACGGATGACCGTCAGCGAATCCCAAAACCTCACCCCCGCTTCCCTAGTCAACCCGAAACCCCTAGTAGCGGCGATTAAAGAATTCTTTGGTTCCTCGCAACTCTCCCAGTTCATGGATCAAACCAATCCCCTAGCGGAATTGACCCATAAACGCCGTATTTCCGCCCTTGGACCTGGCGGGCTCACCCGGGAACGGGCCGGTTTTGCCGTGCGCGACATTCACCCCTCCCACCACGGTCGCATCTGTCCCGTGGAAACCCCAGAAGGTCCCAACGCCGGTTTAATCGGTTCCCTGGCCACCTACGCCCGCGTCAACGACTACGGTTTTATTGAAACCCCCTGTTATGCGGTGGAAAATGGCCGAGTCCGCTACGATCTCCCCGTTAAATACCTCACCGCCGACGAAGAAGACGATCTCAGAGTCGCACCGGGAGACGTGGCCACCGATGAAAATGGTTATATCCTCGGCGAAACTATCCCAGTGCGCTATCGGCAGGAATTCTCCACCACCTCCCCCGAACAAGTGGACTACGTTTGTGTTTCCCCCGTCCAAATTGTCTCGGTGGCCACTTCCCTGATTCCCTTCCTCGAACACGACGACGCTAACCGCGCCCTGATGGGGTCTAATATGCAGCGACAAGCGGTTCCCCTGCTGCGTCCCGAACGTCCCCTTGTGGGTACCGGATTGGAAGCACAGGCCGCTCGCGACTCCGGCATGGTCATCGTTTCCCGTACCAATGGGGTCGTTTCCTACGTCGATGCTAACCGGATTCGCATCAAAGTGGCGGATGAAGACAAAGAGATTTTTGGCAAGAGCGAGATCGAGTACGAAATTCAGAAATATCAACGCTCTAACCAAGATACCTGCCTAAATCAGCGTCCTTTAGTCTATCAAGGGGAACAAGTTGTGCCGGGGCAGATCCTCGCCGATGGTTCCGCCACCGAAGGAGGAGAAATCGCCCTCGGCCAGAATATCCTCGTCGCCTATATGCCCTGGGAAGGCTATAACTACGAAGACGCGATTTTAATCAGCGAAAGACTGGTGGCACAAGACACCTACACCAGCATCCACATTGAAAAATACGAAATCGAAGCTCGTCAAACTAAACTCGGACCTGAGGAAATCACCAGGGAAATTCCCAACGTCGGTGAAGATGCCCTGCGAAACCTCGATGAACGCGGTATTATTCGCATCGGTGCCTGGGTAGAAGCCAGCGATATTCTCGTGGGGAAAGTCACCCCGAAAGGCGAATCAGACCAACCCCCCGAAGAAAAACTACTGCGGGCAATTTTCGGCGAAAAGGCCCGGGATGTACGGGATAACTCCCTCCGCGTCCCCAACGGCGAAAAAGGCCGGGTAGTGGATGTGCGGGTATTTACTCGCGAACAGGGAGATGAATTACCCCCCGGGGCCAATATGGTGGTACGGGTTTACGTTGCCCAAAAACGCAAAATCCAAGTGGGCGATAAAATGGCGGGTCGTCACGGCAATAAAGGGATTATTTCTCGGATTCTACCCCTAGAAGATATGCCCTACCTCCCCGATGGTCGTCCCGTCGATATCGTTCTCAATCCCCTAGGGGTTCCCAGTCGCATGAACGTCGGTCAGGTGTTTGAATGTTTACTGGGTTGGGCCGGCGAAAATCTGGGCGTGCGCTTTAAGATTACTCCCTTTGATGAAATGTATGGGGAAGAAGCCAGCCGTTTAACCGTCCACGGATTGCTAGAAAATGCCTCGAAAAAACCCAATCGCGATTGGGTGTTCAAGGAAGAACACGCAGGTAAAGTCACGGTTTACGATGGTCGCACCGGCGAACCCTTTGACCGTCCCGTTACCGTCGGTATGGCCTATATGTTAAAACTGGTTCACCTAGTTGATGATAAAATTCACGCCCGTTCTACCGGTCCCTACTCCTTGGTTACTCAGCAACCCCTGGGCGGTAAAGCTCAACAGGGGGGTCAACGCTTCGGAGAAATGGAAGTCTGGGCCCTGGAGGCCTACGGGGCAGCCTATACCTTGCAGGAATTGCTCACGGTGAAATCTGATGATATGCAAGGACGGAATGAGGCTTTAAATGCGATCGTAAAAGGCAAGCCGATTCCCCGCCCAGGTACGCCAGAATCCTTTAAGGTTTTGATGCGAGAATTGCAATCCCTCGGCCTCGATATCGCCGTTCACAAGGTGGAAAATGCCCCCGATGGTACTTCCCGCGATGTGGAGGTGGATCTGATGGTCGATGTCGGTCGTCGCGCCCCCTCTCGCCCCACCTACGAATCTTTAACCACGGAAGACTTTGAGGAAGAAGAATCGGAAGTGTAATTTCAGTTATCAGTGAGCAGTTATCAGTTATCAGTGAGAAGTCAGGTGATGGGGAAATGGGGAAATGGGGAAATGGGGAAATGGGGAAATGGGGAAATGGGGAAATGGGGGAATGGGGGAATTCAACTAAAACCCTAAAACCCTAAAACCCTAAAACCCCAACACCCCAACACCCTAAAACCCTAAAACCCTAAAACCCTAAAACCCCAACACCCCAACACCCTAAAACCCTAAAACCCTAAAACCCCAACACCCTAAAACCCCAACACCCCACACCTAACCCCTATAACCAATATTGTTACTGTTCACCGATGGCTGATAGCTAATAGCTGTTTACTTGTTACTGGGATCGAGATGTTTTATAACCAAACTGTTGACAAAGGAAAACTGAAAAAACTGATCGCTTGGGCCTATCAAAACTACGGTTCGGCGCGCTGTTCACAAATGGCCGATGAATTGAAAAACCTCGGGTTTCGTTTCGCTACCAAAGCAGGGGTTTCCATTAGTGTGGATGATTTAACCGTACCGCCGGCTAAACGACAGATGATCGAAAGTGCCGAACAGGAAATTCGGCAAACCGAACAGCGTTATGTGCGCGGGGAAATCACCGAAGTGGAACGCTTCCAAAAAGTAATTGATACTTGGAATAGTACATCTGAATCACTTAAAGATGAAGTGATTCGCAACTTCCAAGTGACCGATCCCCTCAACTCCGTCTATATGATGGCTTTCTCCGGGGCGCGGGGTAATATGAGCCAAGTGCGTCAGTTAGTGGGAATGCGGGGATTAATGGCTAATCCCCAGGGGGAAATTATTGACCTCCCGATTAAGACTAACTTCCGGGAAGGATTGACCGTTACCGAATACGTTATTTCCTCCTACGGGGCGCGCAAAGGTTTAGTTGATACGGCCCTACGGACGGCAGATTCCGGTTATCTGACCCGTCGTCTAGTGGATGTGTCCCAAGATGTCATCGTCCGCGAGGCAGATTGTGGCACCAATCGTTACATCGAATTAACTGCTATGACCGATGGCGATCGCGTGTTAATTCCCTTAAGCGATCGCCTATTAGGTCGTTCCTTGGCCGAAGATGTGGTGGTCAAGGGAGAAGTGATCGCCACCCGCAACCAGATTATCGATGATGAAACCGCCGAAAAACTGGGCAAACTGGTCGATAAAATCAAAGTCCGCAGCCCCTTAACCTGTGAAGCGGCCCGCTCGGTTTGTCAAACCTGTTACGGTTGGAGTCTGGCCCACGGTCATCCGGTGGATATGGGGGAAGCAGTGGGAATTATTGCCGCCCAATCGATCGGGGAACCGGGGACTCAGTTAACCATGCGTACCTTCCACACCGGGGGCGTATTTACCGGAGAAGTGGCCCGACAAGTGCGGAGTCCCTTCGAGGGAACCGTGCGTTTTCTGCCGGGGTTAAGTATCCGTAACGTGCGAACTCGCCACGGGGATGAACGGGACCAGGTGGAGGCACCGGGGGAAATTAAATTAACACCCAAGGATAAAACTAAAGAAACTGTCACCTACTCTTTAACTCCGGGGTCGCTGCTATTTGTCACCGATGGGGCAACGGTAAGCGAGGAACAGTTACTAGCGGAAATAACCTCCGATAAAGTCCAAAAATCCACGGAAAAAGCCACAAAAGACGTAACCAGTGACTTAGCCGGCGAGGTGCTATTCTCCCAATTAGTCCCAGAGGAAAAAACTGATCGCCAAGGCAATACCACCCGCATCGCCCAACGGGGGGGATTACTATGGATTCTCTCCGGAGAAGTGTATAACTTGCCAACCGGGGCCGAACCTGTGGTCAGTAACGGCGATCAAGTACAAGTGGGGGATGTTCTAGCGGAAACTAAGTTAGTATCCACTAACGGCGGTTTGGTGCGTTTAGCCCCCAATAGCCGGGAAATCGATATCGTCACCGCTTCCGTGTCTTTGGATCAGGCCGAAGTAAAAGTGGAAAGTAGCGCTGGTCGGGAACAATTTATTATTCATACGGTCGATGGTCAACGCTTCCTGCTGAAAACCACTCCGGGGACAAAAGTACAGAATCATGCCATTGTCGCCGAGTTAATCGATGATCGCTATCAAACCCACACCGGCGGCATGATTAAATACGTCGATATCGAAGTCGCCAAAGGCAGCCGTAAACAGGGTTATGAAATCACCAAAGGCGGCACGATCCTCTGGATTCCCGAAGAAACCCACGAAGTCAATAAAGATATCTCCCTCTTACAGGTGGAAGATGGGCAGTATGTGGAAGCAGGGGAAGAAGTGGTTAAAGACATCTTCTGCAACTCTAGCGGTGTGGTGGAAGTGATCCAGAAAAATGACATCCTCCGGGAGATTATTGTGAAACCGGGGCTGTTATTTATGGATCTCGAACCAGAATCCTCCGGAATTGCCCAAGAACAGTTAATTTACCCGGGGACACAGTTGACTCCCGAAGTGACGATCGAGGAGTTACGGCAAGCGGAATGGGTGGAAACTAACGAGGGTTTAGGATTACTGCTGCGACCAGTACAGGAGTTCACCGTAGAAGACCAATCCACTTCTCCCACCCAAGGTTCCGCTAACCAAGAAGGAGGACGACATATCGAACTGCGATCGGTGCAGCGCATTTTCTTTAAAGACGGGGAAAGAGTTAAATCCGTCGAGGGTTGTCAACTGATCAGCACCCAATTAGTCCTAGAAATTTCTAGCGAAGAACCAGAATCGGTCTCCCATCTGACGGCCGATATCGAGTTAGAACCGATTGAGGACAGCGATTGTCAGCGTTTACAGTTAGTTATTCTCGAATCCCTGGTGCTGCGTCGAGATAGTGATAATGATCCTTTAGGGGGTAATATTCAGACTCGCGTTCTCGTCCAAGATGGCGATGAAATTCCACCGGGGGCAGTGGTGGCCCGCACCGAAATCCAGTGCAAGGAAGCTGGAGAAATTCGCGGGATTCGCAAGGGTAGCGAAGCGGTACGCCGTCTTTTAATTGTCAGTGACCGTGACGAGTTTATTCTCCCGTTCGCTGTTGCTCCCACCGTCAAAGCTGGGGATCTGGTAATCGCCGAAGCTGAGATCGCTGCCGGAGTTTTAGCCCCCAATTCCGGTCAAGTGCTGGCCGTTGACCAAACCACCACCGGCTATGAAATCCGTCTGCGTAAGGCCCGACCCTACCGAGTATCGGCGGGGGCCATTCTGCACATCGATGAGGGAGATCTTGTCCAACGGGGCGATAATTTGGTGCTGTTGGTGTTTGAGCGCTCGAAAACCGGGGATATCATTCAAGGTTTACCCAGAATCGAAGAACTGCTCGAAGCCCGCAAACCGAAAGAGGCTTGTGTCTTAGCACGCAAACCGGGAGTTTGTCAAGTGGAGTACCAAGATTCTGAGATTGTCGATATTAAGGTGGTCGAGGATGACGGCACGATCAGTGAATATCCGCTTTTAGGCAGTCAAAACCCCCTGGTGAGCGATAATCAGCGTATCGATGCGGGTCAGGCGTTAACCGATGGTCAGGCTAATCCCCACGAGATTTTAGAGGTGTTCTTTAATTATTATGTGGATAGCTTGGGCAGTTACGAGGCGGCCTTAAAAGCCTTGGAAAAAACCCAGATGTTCCTCGTTGATCAGGTACAGTCGGTTTACCAATCCCAGGGGATCGATATTGCCGATAAACACATCGAAGTGATCGTGCGTCAGATGACCTCTAAGGTGCGGATCGATGACGGCGGCGATACCAGTATGTTGCCCGGGGAATTGTTGGAATTGCGACAAGTGGAGACGGTAAATGAAGCCATGTCAATCACCGGCGGGGCGGCGGCTAAATATACGCCTGTACTACTGGGAATCACCAAAGCTTCCCTGAATACCGATAGCTTTATCAGTGCCGCCTCCTTCCAAGAAACCACCCGCGTCCTCACGGAAGCGGCGATCGAAGGCAAGTCCGACTGGTTACGGGGTCTCAAGGAAAACGTGATTATCGGTCGTCTGATTCCGGCGGGTACTGGCTTCAATTCCCACGAAAACATGGCGGGGATCAGCGATTACGCCCCCCCAGAGGAGGAATATAACTACAACAACAATCGTGGTTATTACGCTGCCCCCAGCAGTCCCAGTTTCCCTCCTCGTCCCGGTTTCGGCGATAGTAGTGACGATAGCGATATGATTCTTGACGATCAAACCGCTCGCGCCTACGCTGAGGGTGATGTGGTCGATTTAGAGGATGATGAAATGGCTTTCCTCTCCTCCCGCGGCAGCAGTCGCTTTAGTCGCCAACCCATCAGCGACAGCTGGTCAGAAGCCGATGAGGAAGGGGATGAGGACGATTTCGAGGGGGATTACGAAGAAGAATAATCGTCTGTAGATATCTTAAAAGGAGGAGTGGCCGGAAAAACCCTTGTTATTCCCCAAAAACCTCCTCCTTCTCTCCCCAAACTCCCTACTTTTCCCGCTAACTCACCAGAGTTTGGCAATAAAAGAAGGCAGCCTTTTTTGTCAACCGGAAAGGAGACAAAGTAAGGATTTGAAGAATTTTCTCTCCAGTCGGGATGACAGGATTTGAACCTGCGGCATCCTGCTCCCAAAGCAGGCGCGCTACCAAGCTGCGCTACATCCCGAAGTAAACTCTTTTTTTAGTATAGCCTAAGAGCCGCATTCTTAATCGGGATACCAAAACATCCCTTTGATACCTTCGGGATCGAGAACAAAACCGAGACGACGATAGAAATCCACCACCTGCGGATCGGCGAAAAGAGTTATATTACTGATGTCCTCACCCCGCAACTTCCTGATCATAAATTTCATTAATGCTTTACCAAAACCCTTACTTTGATAGTGAGGATGAACAACCACATCCCAGACTGTAGCATTAAAAGCATGATCGGAAGTGGCACGAGCAAAACCCACTAAACGACGGCGATTACCTCGCACTTCCCACATCGACACCACTAAAAAACTACATTCGATCGCCTTTTTAACTTTGCGTAAAGGACGACGGGCCCAACCTACCGAGTCACAAAGTTCTTCTAACTCATATAGGTCTAGCTCTCGATCGGTACTAAAAAACACTCGCGTCTGTCCGAGGTCATTCTGGGCAACCTCTACCAAGTCTCCCGAATAGTCAGGTGATGCAGTGACTTCCGAGCTATTAAACAATCTTTTCCAAAAAACCATGCCGGGGGGCTACTGCCTCAATATTATCCTTTTAGCCTAGTATATTTTATTTTCCCCTCTCTAAGAACAATCGGGCAACCGGAGTCCAAATTTGATTGGTTGAGTACGGAGAGGGTGGGATTTGAACCCACGAACCATTGCTGGTTACTCGATTTCAAGTCGAGCGCAATCGACCACTCTGCCACCTCTCCAAGGCAGTACAGGATTACATTCTATCATTAGAACTCTTGCATAAATCAAAAAATTTTCCGCAAATGCAGGGAAAAGGGTTGCATATTAGACCTCTTGCAGAAATCAAAAATCGTTGTTAGGGTTGAGAGTCAGTAGCCATTAGTCAGTAGTCAGGAGAATTAAGAATGAATAATAATCAATTAAATCGTCTATTTACATATTTTATGCCATTTAATCCTTATTTTTGCCGTTTTTGAACCATGAAAAATTAATTAGGGTTGGCTGAATAAATCTGTTGGTGGGGTTAGGAGTCAGTTATCAGTTATCAGTTATCAGTTATCAGTTATCAGTTCACTGAGAAAACTCCCCACACCCCACACCCCACACCCCCCTGCCCCCCCGATGTCGGGGGGGTTGGGGGGGTCACACCCTACACCCCACACCCACCAAGATGACCGACTTGTTTGTTTAATTTCTGTAATTTTCGGCTTTCAAAGGGGAAAACTCAAATTAGAATAGGGAGGGGTGCCTTAAAATTGCTGTTTTGGCGTATAATCACCTCAATAAAATTTAGAAGCTCCTAGAGTTGATAGTTTTAAACATTTCTGTGAGGAAAATGTATTTATTATGAGTTCAATTATTGAAATCGGCGACCAAAAACTTAGCGAGTCAGAGGTATTGCCTCTTTTGGCAAAATATGGTATGTTACCCCAGTTAATCCGGGAAGTAATTGTTGATCGAGCGATCGCCAATATCACCTGCAATCCCGAAGAAAGAAACGCCGCCTATTCCCGTTTCTACCAAAATAATCAAATTGCCAACGATGAACAAATGAAATCTTGGTTACGACAAAACGGGATGGATTCCGAACAACTAGAATATCTAATTCTGCGGGACATTAAATTGGAAAAATTTAAACAGGAGACTTGGGATAACAAAGTAGAATCCTACTTCTTGCAAGTCAAAAATCAATTGGATAAGGTGGTTTATTCGCTGATTCGGACAAAAAATATCGGCATTGCCCAAGAACTATTTTTCCGGATACAGGATCGAGAAACTAGCTTCGCTGAACTAGCTAAAAAATACTCCCAAGGAGCAGAAGCGGAAACCGGAGGACTAATCGGACCTGTGGAACTGAGCGCTCCCCATCCCCAGATCGGGCAAATTCTCAAAGCGTGTAAACCGGGGCAACTGTGGCCACCGACGCAAGTGGGAGAATGGGTCGTAATTGTCCGGTTAGAAAAATATTTATCCTGTGAACTGGATCCTCCCACCCGTCAACGCTTACGCAATGATTTATTCCAACAATGGTTAACGGCTCAAATGCAAACAGTGAAATTTATCTCCGAATCAAACCCAGTCAATAGCGAGCAGTTATCGGTTATATAATAGCATTCCTCGGAAAACCGGGTTTACCCGGTCTTTTCGCCTAATTATTTGCCAATCTAGTCAATTTTCGCCCAGCCAATGAGTTATACCACTTTAGATTTTACCGCCTTTCTGGAGACTGTACAGCCCTTTGATCGCCTGCCCGTCGAGGTTAGACGTTCTCTAGGCCAGAAATTACAACCCCTTCGCTATGAGATGGGCAATGCGATCCTTAAGTGCGACCGCTTACCTTCTCACCTCGTCTTTCTCTACGAGGGAGAGGCCAGACTTTTGGGTTACGATGCTAGGGTTAACAATCCGTTGCCGGTTACTTTGGCTAAATTGCAGCCGGGCGATTTATTCGGGTGGATCAGTCTCCTGCGCGGTAGCCCCTGTGAAACGGTGATCGCTTCTTCGGAAGTCACTATCTGTTTAACCTTAAAAGAAGAGGATTTTTGGTCTTTAATCAATAATTACCGAGAATTTAAGCAGTATTTCTTTGAACAAACCTCGATCGCTGAAGTTTATGCTCTCCTAGGCTCCTATCTTAATCAACAGGCCTGGGGTGGGGGGGACCTGAAAGAAATGGCACAGGCCCTTTTAAACAAAGCTTGTGTGTCCTACGACCAGATTAACGATGATTATCTCTGGTTAGTCAGCGAAAATACTGATAATTATCCTATCGGCACAGTTATCACCCAGAATAATCTGACTAACACCCGCTTATTAGGTCTTTCCTCCGCTCAGTTAGACGAATTCTTGACAGTTGCAACCGAAGCGGCTGCGGAAACAGAAACAGATGATATCTGGGAAACCCAAGTCATCAAGGGAAATAAACCCACCCAGGTATTAGATATCCCCCAAGGAAGAATCAGCGACATCACCAGCGATATCGACCTTGAAAAAACTGTCCAGAAAAACCGCAAGTCATATCCTTTTTTCGGGGGAAAAACGGAACTAGAGGCGGTGAGTGCCTGTTTTCAGATGCTCTGCAAATATTTTAATATCCCCTTTCGCAAGGACGTGATCCAACGCATCCTAGGGGATCAATTGCAAAGAACTGGCAGCCTTTCCCTGCCCCTGTGTGGGGCTGTGGCCGAGGTAGTGGGACTCCATAGCCAATTAGTACCTTTACCTGCTACTTCCTTGCCCAATATCAACCCTCCTGCCCTAATTCGCTGGCAAGACAGCATCGTTATCCTCTACGAAATCAATCAACGGGAAACCACGATCGCCGTTCCCCAAAGGGGGATAATTAAACGCAAAACCAGCGAATTTCTGGAATCTTGGGACGAAAAAGGGGAAGTAATTCTGCTCAAACCCACCAAACACACCCAGCAACAGCGTTTTGGATTATCATGGTTTTGGCCTTCTGTCAAGAAACATAAACGAGTCTTAATAGAAGTTTTTATCGCTTCTTTCTTCGTGCAGTTATTTGCCCTGGCCAATCCCTTGATGATTCAGGTGATCATCGATAAAGTGATCGTGCAGAATAGCCCAGAAACTCTGAACACCCTCGGGGTTTTCCTCTTAGTAATTGCCGTTTTTGAGGGGATTTTAACCTTTTTGAGAACATCTCTTTTTGTCGATACCACTAACCGCATCGACATGACCCTCGGTTCAGAAATTATCGATCACCTGCTGCGCTTACCCCTGAAATACTTTGAACGGCGGCCCGTGGGGGAAATTTCGACAAGAATCAACGAGTTAGAGAATATTCGGCAATTTTTAACGGGTACAGCCCTAACGGTGGTATTAGATGCCATTTTCTCGGTTATCTACATCGTGGTTATGTTGATCTATAGCCCGATTTTAACCTTCTGGGCCCTGGGAGTCGTGCCGATTTTAGTTCTCTCCACAGCTATTTTCGCACCGATCGTGCGGCGACAACTGCGAGCAAAAGCCGAACGAAACGCCGAAACCCAATCCTATCTCGTGGAGGTAATGACAGGAATTCAAACGGTGAAAGCACAGAATATCGAATTGCGTTCCCGTTGGCAGTGGCAAGAACGTTATGCACGCTATGTGGCCGAAGGTTTTCAAACGGTAATGACCTCAACTTTGGCTGGCTCCTTTAGTCACTTCTTTAACCAATTATCGGGTTTATTGGTGCTGTGGGTGGGAGCAGCCTTAGTTTTAGACCAAAAACTCACCCTTGGTCAATTAATCGCCTTCCGGATTATCGCTTCCTACGTTACCTCGCCGATTCTGCGTTTGACCCAACTCTGGCAAAACTTCCAAGAAACTGGCTTATCCCTGGAAAGATTAGCCGATATCGTCGATACTCCCCAAGAAGCGGAACTCGATCGCCAAAACATCCCCATGCCCTTAATTAAAGGCACTGTCACCTACGAAAACCTCGCTTTCCGCTTCAATCCCCACGGCGCCCTGCAACTATACAACGTCAACTTAGAATTCCCCGCCGGTACTTTTGTCGCTTTGGTGGGAGAAAGTGGCGCCGGAAAAAGTACCATCACTAAACTATTAGCCCGTCTCTACGAGCCAGAATCGGGACGGATTCTCATCGATGGCTATGATATCAACAAAGTGGAACTCTATTCCCTGCGTCGTCAAATCGGCATGGTTCCCCAAGAAACCCTATTATTTGACGGTACGGTACAGGAAAATATCGCCCTGACTAACCCCGATGCGACTGTGGAGGAAATTGTCTCGGCAGCGAAAGCAGCCGCAGCCCACGAATTTATTATGACCCTGCCCAATGGCTATAATACCCGCGTCGGTGAACGGGGGGCATCCCTATCGGGGGGACAACGACAACGGGTTGCGATCGCTCGTTCCGTCCTGCAAAGACCGCAAATTCTCATTCTTGATGAGGCCACCAGCGCCCTCGACTATAACACCGAACGGCAAGTGTGTCTGAATCTCAAGGAAGCTTTCAAGGATCATACGGTCTTCTTTATTACCCATCGTTTAGCTTCGATCAAATCCGCCGATATTATTGTCATGATGGATAAAGGGACAGTAGCGGAGGAAGGCACCCACGAGGAATTAATGGCCAAAAAAGGCCTTTACTATACTCTCTATAAACAACAGGATTCGCAAATCTAGTCAGTCGGTCGTCAGTTATCAGTTATCAGTTATCAGTTATCAGTTATCAGTTATCAGTTATCAGTTATCGGTTATCGGTTCACTGATCACTGAAAAAATAAATAGGGCTGGCTGAATAAATCTAAAAACCTTGTTGGATAATATTTTTAGGCTTTTTTGAAATCAAAAAGTACCAGCCTTTGGAGTGATCGGGGGGGAAATTTAGGCACTTTTTCCCTGAAAATTAGGTAATTGACCGCCTGAAAATCGGTAAAACCCCACACCCTACACCCCACCTGCCCCCCCGATGTCGGGGGGGTTGGGGGAGGTCACACCCTACCCCCACGAAAAACTTTTTCAGCAAACCCTAAATATAGGAGAATCTTCATGAACGGTAATTCTAACAACGGTCAAAACGGCAACGGCAATGGTAAAAGCGATGAACTGACCCAAGCGGGTAAAAACGTGGCTACTACCACGAAAAATAAAAGTATTACCCCTTCTTTACCCACTTTCAGCCCACCAGAACAATCGGTGATCCTGAAACAATCACCCATTTGGTCGCGGACGATTATCTGGACATTAATGAGTGTCACCACTGCCGCTTTAATTTGGTCAGCGCTCGCCAAAATCGAGCAGGTGGTCGGCGCTCAAGGACAACTTAAACCCCAGGGGAAAGTGCAAGAAGTACAAGCACCGGTGAATGGGGTAGTACAGGAAGTTAAAGTTAAAGACGGCGATCGAGTTAACAAAGGTGATGTACTGGTTTTAATGGATTCCAGTGCCTCGCAAGTGCAGTTAGAATCCTTGAAAAAAATTCGCACCACTGCCGAGAAGGAAAATCAATTCTATCGTCTCTTAATGGCGCAGGATCTGACACCAGCACAAGTGGAGAGTTCAATTGCTCAATTAAAATTACCGAGCGAAATCGCCGATTTAGCCCGTAATCGTGCCGCTTTGGTGGCAGAAAATCAACTTTACCAAGCACAGGTCAATGAAGGTGCCTCTAGCGATGCTTTAGAAGGGGAGCAATTAGCTCGTTTAGATGCTGCCCGACGGGAGGCCAATTCTCGACAAGCGGCCGCTAGATTGGAAATGGAACAATTAGCAAAACAATTGAACCAAACCAGGGTACAGTTGGCCGATGCCCGCTCGCAATTAATCAAAGATCGTTTAGTCTTAGAAGAAATTAAGACTCGTAATGCCAATTCGATGAAACAGGGCCAAGAAAGCTTGGATATCGAGCGTAATATTCTTAACGATATTGAACCCTTGGGAGAAGAAGGGGCGATCGCCCGTTATCAGATTAATAAACAAAAACAATCGGTAACTGATCGCCAGAATGAACTGCAGCAGCAAGAGGCTAACGGCGAAATCGATCGAGAAAAACAAGAGAAAGAAGTACAAACCCGCATCGCCGAAATTTCCCGCCTGGAACAGGAAGAAAAGCGTTATTCCCTGTTGATCTCCCAAGCGGGAGAAAAGCTGATTAATACCACAGTAATCACCGAAAAAGATGTGCGCGATAAAATGGCGGACAATCAAAAACGGATCGCTGAAATCGATAGTCAGATCAGTCGCATTATTATTGATAACAACAAGCGCATTGCTGAGTTAGATAGTCAAATTAGTCAAGCACAACAGACGATTAAATATCAAAAAATTACCGCCCCCATCGATGGTGTGGTCTTCGATCTCAAGGCGCGGCCTGGGTTTGTTCCCCAACCGAGTCAAGCGGAAGCATTGTTAAAAATTGTTCCCGATGGCTGTCCCACCCAGATCAAAGATGCCGCTAAAGGTTGTTTAGTGGCAGAGGTGGACGTGACTAACCAAGACATCGGTTTTGTGCGTGTGGGACAAAAGGCTGATATTCGCATTGATTCCTTTTCCTACAGTGAATACGGCGATATTAAGGGAGAAGTAATCTCGATCGGTTCCGATGCTTTACCTCCCGACGAAAATCACCGTTTTTATCGGTTCCCTGTCCGGGTAAGCTTGAACAGTCAAGAGTTAGTTTTGAAAGATAAATCCACTCTGCCGCTGCAATCGGGGATGTCTGTGAGCGTTAACATCAAAGTCAATGAAAATCGCACTGTTTTGGGACTATTTACCGATATGTTCAATAAACAGGTGGATACTCTCAAACAAGTCCGTTAAGCGAAAAAATTCGGGGGTACATCCTGCCAACGGCCCGATCCGATCGCGTTAATCGCTTCCGAGAGGTTCACTGCACCAGTATAAAGGGCGCGGCCCACGATTACCCCCGTTACTCCCAAAGGTTCCAAAGACAATAAACTCAGTAGGTCCGTCAGGGAACTAATACCCCCAGAGGCGATCACGGGAATTTCGACAGATTCAGCTAATTCTCGCAAAGCCGCCAGATTAGGGCCAGAAAGCGTGCCATCTCGATGAATATCAGTGTAAATAATCGTGCTGGCTCCTCTTTTTGCCATATCTTGACCAAGAGCGATCGCATCTACCGCAGAAGTTTCTAACCAACCCCTGGTGGCAACTTTGCCATCGCGAGCATCAATACCGACAATTATTTGCCCCGGAAAGCTTTGACAAAGTTCGCTGACTAATTCGGGCTTTTCTACGGCTACTGTCCCGACAATCGCCTTTTCTACCCCGATTTTTAGGAGATTACTCACCGTTTCTACATCCCGCAGTCCACCCCCCACCTGTACGGGAATGGCAATATCATTAAGAATTGTTTCAATAGTTGACAAATTAACCGATTTACCCTCTTTGGCTCCATCCAAATCAACTAAATGTAATCTGGTTGCCCCCTGATTGACCCATTCTCGCGCCACTATTGCGGGATTATCGTTAAAAACCTGCGATTGTTGGTAATCTCCCTGATAAAGTCGCACACATTTGCCATCGAGAATATCAATAGCGGGGATAACTTCCATGTTTTTCTCAATATCTAACTAAAGAGCGTTTTTTATTATATAGTACCAGCCTTGTCAGTTATCAGTTATCAGTTATCAGTTATCAGTTATCAGTTATCAGTTATCGGGAGTCAGGAGTCAGGAGTCAGTTATCAGGAGTCAGGAGTTAGGAGACGGGAGATTATTTTTATTTATTCTCCCCACACCCCACACCCCACACCCGGCCCCTAGGAAAAGCTTTTTGCCGCAAACCATCTGTATTAAGTGTGCATGATCAAATGGCAGTAACAGTGCTGTCTTTTCACTGATTACTCTTTACTGGACGGCTACGCCGTGCCTTTGGCAACACTGATTACTGATTATCGATTCCTGGGGAAAAAATTCTTCTAGAATGATAAGTACATATACGAGAGGAATTATACTCATGTCTGCTGGGAAGTTTCAAACAGCCGCTTCATTATCCGATCGAGAGCTAGAAATACTCGATTTAGTGGCTAATGGTTTAACCAATCAAGAAATCTCGGAAAAGCTAGAGATTAGTAAGCGTACCGTTGATAATCATATTAGTAATATCTTGACAAAAACAAAAACCGATAATCGGGTGGAATTGGTGCGTTGGGCATTGCATTGGGGTAAAGTTTGTCTTGATGATATTAATTGTTGTATCCTTCCTTCCCCGGTGCCGACCGATGATCAGGTTTCCTAAACTTCTGCGACTTTTGCTTGCGGTTAATATCATCAGTCTGGGGGGATGTAGTGATGCGGGTTTTGTCACCCCTCCCCAACAGCTTTTAGGAAATACTTTAAATACCCCTTCCTCGGAAGATAATCCCCGTTTTAACTACGATGGTCGTTATCTGGTTTTTGCCTCCGATCGCAGGGGTCAACGAACGGTTTATTTATTCGATCGAGTGGCTAATCGTTTAGTTCCCCTACCCGGGTTAAATCAAGCAAAAACCTATCAAGATCAACCGGATATTAGTGCCGATGGTCGTTATATTGTTTATGTGTCGGAACAGTCCGGTAAACCCGATATATATATTTATGATCGACAAACTCTGCAAGCAAAAAATCTCACCGAAAATATTTTAGGAGAAGTGCGTCGTCCGACGATTAGTGGGAACGGTCGTTTTATTGCTTTTGAAAGTAATCGTTTCGGTCAATGGAATCTGGAAATATTCGATCGAGGTAGCGAAATTTCTCCTTCTTTACCCCCGATCAATTCTTCCCCGTCCCGATAGTATTGGGGGAAAAGGGAGAAGGGTGTGGGGAGACCACTTCGTGCGCGTTGCGGGGGAGATGGGAGAGGAGAATATCCACACGACCTGGAATCCCTCCACGCTTACTTTTTGCTCCGTCTCGACTCTTTCTTTTTCCTCGTCCAGCCGCGTTAGGTATTCTTGATACTTTCCACAGTCAAGGGTAGTTCTGATCGATCATTTGATAGATGGTTTCGTGACTGAGAGATTCTTGACTGGTTCTTTTCAGACGACCTGCTATTTGTTCCGGACTATGATAATATTTCAATCCTTTTTTCACCAACTCTAAGGCCGACTCGCTGACATTTTTAAAGGGTTGTTTGGCATTTTTGGTGCGCGTCTCGCTTTGAGCTTGTGCTGTGTCAGGTAGATAAGCTTTTACGCATTTAAGTTACATTGACAGCATTACCCTTATTTTTAAGTTTTCTACTCCATTTAATAATCAATCCCCCTTCATTTAAAAGCTGATTGACTACTTTTTCCAGTTCTTCTTTATTTTCAAATTCTCGATT
>NZ_JADBVM010000131.1:0-48356 GCF_020244875.1 Microcystis sp. M44BS1 | reverse complement strand
GTCAGTCTGTAGAGCGACCATAAGACCAGAACAGAGTAAATCTGTTAAGGCAGGTGCGGAACCCCGCAAGGGAAAGAAGCAGAAACCCAAATCGTGAGGTTTGGGAATCACCGTCCGTTTACGGCGGTGAGGATGTCAACAACAATCTCTCGAAAAAGGCGCAATCCCTTGGCTTTCAACTGGTTGAGGCTTCCTCAGCCTGAGTTAAGTTTCTCGAGAGTGAAGGGAATAGGGGTTAGGGTTTGGGCAGATTTTTCAGGAATCAGTAAACAGTAATCAGTAATCAGTGAAAATACTCCTCACCTAATACCGCTTACTGCTTACCGATAACTTAATTATTGGCTATTACCCAATTAACTAGAGTGCGGACGGGAAAACCGGTGGCCCCGGAATTATTAACGCCATTTTCCTTATCGGACCAGACGGGTCCTGCGATATCTAGGTGGAGCCAGGGAGTATTATTAATGAATTGCTTCAAAAATAAAGCGGCTGTAATGGAACCGCCTGGACGCGGGCCGGTGTTTTTCATATCGGCAATTTGAGACTTCATCCCCTCGAAATATTTTTCTTCTAGAGGCATTGGCCAGAATTTTTCGCCGGCCAATTTAGCGGCCTCTTGGATTTGAGCAGCGAGACTCTCATCGCTGCTCCATAAACCGGCGATATCTTCCCCCAAAGCGACGACACAGGCCCCGGTTAAAGTGGCTAGATCCACGATCGCATCCACCTCTAATTTTTCCGCAAAAACCAAGGCATCGGCCAGGGTTAATCGTCCCTCGGCATCGGTGTTATTAACTTCAATAGTTTTGCCGTTAGAAGCGGTTAAAATGTCCCCTGGGTGCATAGCGCGACCACTAATCATATTTTCTGTAGCCGGACAGATAAAGTGTACTTCCACTTCTGGCCGTAATTGCGCGATCGCCTTAGCTGCGCCTAGGGTGGCGGCACCACCTCCCATATCCATTTTCATGGTTTCGATGCCACTGCCGGCTCCTTTAATATTCAAACCGCCGGAATCAAAGGTTAAACTTTTACCGACGATTGCTAGTTTACGTTTCGGGGTTCCTTGGGGTTTATAGATTAAATGAAGGAATTTTGGGGGAATATCCGAGGCTTTGGCTACTCCTAAGAAGGCTCCCATGCCCAAGCTTTCGCATTCTTCCTGTTCCAGAATTTTGAGACTTAATCCGTATTCGGCGGCAATTTGCTCGGCGGTTTCTGCCATGGTTAGGGGGGTGACGGTGTTAGCGGGAGCATTGACTAATTCTCTGGCCAAAATCACTCCGGAACAGATTTGCTCGGCCTTGGCGATCGCTGATGTTTGCTCTCCTAAACCCAATAACTCGACGGTTTCTAATTTGGCTCCTTTTTCCTCTTTAGTGGATTTGAAGCGGGTATCCTGATGATTGGCCAGCAGCAGCCCTTCTGCGATTGCTCCAGCAGTAGCGGACTGATTGCCAACTACTGGTAAACTGATGGCCAGAGCTTGGCTTTTTTGTTGTTTGGCCAGACGAGCGATGGCAGCGGCCGCTAGACGCAGGGTTTGCAGGTCGAAATCGGCAGTTTTTCCCAATCCCACCAGGATTAATTTGCGAATCGGACCACCACCTAGACGAGTCGCCGCACTGCTGCCTAATTTTCCCTCGAATTCCGTCTCGGAGATGAGATCCTCTAGGTTTCCCCCTAGTTTATCGTTTAATTCTGCCAATTCTCCTGCAATCTCGATGGCTCCTTCTGGTAAACCTAGGGCTAAAGTATCTCCTGTCCAAGTAAGGAGCGAGGTGTCAGTCGATCGAATATCCATTCTTTATCTCGATAATTCTTTGCAAATTGCTTCTATTAATCACTATACTGTAAGCTCTATCAGTTATCATCGATCATCTATTGAGGTTTAGTGGCTCCCTGTCAAGAATCAAGGTCTAGCTCTTGCTAAAATCATTGTCCCTGATTGCTGATGCTGACTGGGGATAACTGCCATGGGTTCCACTACTTAGAAAAAATTACCAAGTTTGTGTTGATCACTCAAGGAGAAATTTTTATGGAAATATCTCGTCCTAATCAAGTAGAATTAACCGCAGAAGAACAACAGGAACTAGAAAAGTTGCGAGCTATTATCGAACAGGCTAGTGTTGATGGCGTGATCACTCAAGGGGAAAGGGAAAGAATCGCTCTAACTATGAGGTCTGATGGTAAAGTAACCCTGGAAGAATTACAGTTAGTCAGAACTTTAATTACCGAAAAAGTGAGCAAAGGGGAATTAGTTCTTGATTATCTTTAAACTCTGGAAAATCGGATAAAAAAAAGACGGGGTTTTCACCCCGTCTTTTTTGTTAAGAATTATGACAAATCCTTGACTTGTGATACTAATTGTGCTACCACATCTTGAGCGCTACCAAAGAGCATAAAGGTTTTAGGATTGTAGAATAATTCGTTTTCTACCCCGGCAAAACCCGATCGCATACTGCGCTTAATCACGATCGTGTGCTGTGCCTTATCCACGTCGAGAATCGGCATTCCATAAATCGGACTAGCTTTATCGTGACGGGCAGCGGGATTAACCACATCATTCGCCCCAATAATTAACGCCACATCGACGCGCTCAAACTCAGGATTAATATCATCCATATCGTAGAGCTGCGGATAGGGAACATTAGCTTCGGCCAATAATACATTCATGTGTCCTGGCATTCTTCCTGCCACGGGGTGAATAGCATATTTAACCTCAACGCCATTTTTTTCCAACTGTTCAGCCAATTCTCGCACTGCGTGTTGTGCTTGGGCCACTGCCATGCCGTAACCGGGTACAATCACCACAGAACGCGCATAACCGAGCATCATGGCCCCTTCCTCTGAATCGATCGCATGAACCGATTTATCAAGGCTAGAAGTGGCGCTCGCTTCACCTCCGGCACTAGCACCTGTACCAAATGCCCCAAATAGTACACTAGCCAGCGATCGATTCATGGCTTTACACATGATCTGAGTTAGGATAATCCCCGACGCACCCACCAAAGCACCGGCGATGATCAACATACTATTCATCAGGATAAAACCGACTACGCTGGCGGCAATTCCCGAAAAAGAGTTTAAGAGGGAGATAACCACGGGCATATCGCCGCCGCCGATGGGAAGCACGAATAAAGCCCCGAAAATTAGGGAAAGTCCCACCAAGGTCAGGAAAACATCGATCGAGGTGGGATCAAAAAAGAGATAGACACTACCCCCTAAAAAGGTGAGTAGCAAGAGAATGTTAAAGGGTTGCTGGAAAGGAAAAGTTACGGGTGCGCCACTGATTAATTCCTGTAATTTGGCAAAAGCGAGGACACTACCGGTAAAAGTGACACCGCCGATCAATATACCCAAAATAGCGATCAGTATCGAGTCAAAGGCAATATTTTCACCACTTTGCAGTAAACGCCAGTATTCGCCCATGGCAATTAAAGCACTGGCAGCACCGCCTAAACCGTTAAAAATCGCCACCATTTGGGGCATAGCTGTCATCGGGACTTTTTGCGCCGAAACTAAGCCGATAATTGAGCCAATCACCAACGCTACGGCGATTAAACCATAGCTGAGGATTTCTTGATTGATTAAGGTGGCAATAACGGCGATTAGCATCCCAATGGCAGCCAGAAAATTGCCTTGACGGGCAGTAGCGGGGGAAGATAATTGTTTAAGACCGATGATAAATAAAATGGCGGCGAGTAGATAGGATAACTCGATCCCTGTGATCAGGGCATTATTCATGATTTAGCCTCTTTTTTCTTGAACATTTGCAGCATTCGATCGGTAACGACAAAACCACCGACCACGTTAACCATCGCCAAAATAACGGCAATTAACCCTAAAATTACGGTTAATTGGTGCCAATCCGTGCCTCCGGCGATGAGGAGCGCACCAACAACGGCGATACCTGAAATTGCATTCGCTCCCGACATCAGGGGTGTATGGAGAGTGGGAGGAACTTTATTGATCACCTCGAAACCGACAAAGGAAGCGAGGACAAATACCACTAAAGCGGTTAAAAGTTGGGCAGTCATTGGTTAAAGAAATAGGGGATAGGGTTTGGGGATAGGGAAGTGGGGGATTGGGGAAGTGGGGGATTGGGGAAGTGGGGGATTGGGGAAGTGGGGAAGTGGGGAAGTGGGGGATTGGGGAAGTGGGGGATTGGGGAAATGGGAAGTGGGAAGGATAAATAAAAATAATCTCCTGCCTCCTGCCTCCTGACGACCGACTCCTGACGACCGACTCCTGAATCCTGATAGCTAAAAAGCGGATAACTGTTCACTGAGGGCGGATTTAATGCGTTGGTTGCGGATTTCGCCAGCGTGGGTAACACAGGCACTATCAATGATGTCATCGGCAAAATCGAGGTTTAAACTGCCCTCTTTGCTGACTAGAAGCTGTAGCAGCATTTGCAGGTTTTTGGCATACATCTGGCTGGCATTGGTGGCCACTGTGGCAGGAAGATTAACGGCTCCGACGATTTTAACCCCATTTTCGATGATTTCTCGTCCCGGTTGGGTGTAGGCGCAATTTCCCCCCTGTTCCGCCGCTAAATCAACGATTACCGACCCCGCTTTCATGGTGGCGATCATTTCTTTGGTGACTAGCAGCGGGGCTTGTTTCCCCGGTACTTGGGCGGTGGTGATCACCACATCAGCCCGCTTAATTGGTTCGGCTAGGGCTTGACAAATGCGCTCCTGTGTGCTAAGAGAAACCTCTTTGGCGTAACCGTTATCGGCGACGGTATCTTCTTCTAGGGGCATTTCAATAAATTTCGCCCCGACACTCTGCACTTCTTCTTTGACTTGGGGACGAATATCAAAAGCCTCCACCACTGCCCCCAAACGGCGGGCGGTGGCGCAAGCTTGCAATCCAGCCACTCCTGCCCCCAATACCAGCACTTTGGCTGGGGCGATCGTACCGGCGGCGGTAGTCATCATCGGGAACATTTTCGGCAGCTGCACGGCGGCGAGGAGTACCGCTTTGTAACCGGCGAGGTTAGCCTGAGAGGAGAGGGCATCCATACTCTGGGCGCGACTACTGCGGGGAATTAATTCCATGCTCAAAGCGGTGATCCCGCGATCGGCTAATTTGGCAATGCGCCGGGGTTGACGCAGGGGATCGAGAAAGCCGATGAGGATACCGCCACCTTTCAGGCGATCGATCTCGCTATCGCTAGGAGGGACGACTTTGAGAATAATATCGGCAGTTTCATAGATATATTCGCTGTTTTCGCTCAGGGCGGCTCCCACGGCACTATAGGCACTATCGGCAAAGTTGGCACTAATTCCCGCCCCATTTTCGACAATTACCTCAAATCCCGCCTTGACTAAACGGGCGACGGTATCCGGCACTAGCGCCACCCGCGCCTCGCCTTGGTCACTTTCTTTGATTACGCCGATTTTCATGGCTGGGTTTCTCCTTAATAAGTCCTTCTCTTGTCTTATGCTATTAGGGTAAGGGTTTCGTTAAATGCGATCGATCCCCTGGGATAATTTCGAGTCAAAATTGCTTTTCACTTCCATCCTAGCTATCCTCACCTTTCTGGCTCTTTTTCGGGGTGAATCTTAGGATTATCTTCAGAATTAAAGGGTTTTGAGCGGCATTGCTTGGGATTTTTTTTTATAATTATGAGGTACAAAGCTTTCGTTCTGGGAAACGCCGAAACGGTTAACATTAGACGATATTCTGTCCTAGATACCAGATTAGGCTATACTTCATATTGATGAGAAGGGCTGTAATACGTCTCGACAATCTCAAAGTTTTACAGTTCTTTTAACTTCGATCGCAATTCCTCTAATTCTGCATCTACTGCTGAATCCCTGACGGTGGGTGGATGGGCAGTGTTACCCAGTAACATTTGTGCTTTTAGCCGTACCAACGCAGCTAACCACTCTTTCAGATCGGAATTAGCCAGAGCGATGGCTCTACCGACTCAGGCATTGGGAACCTGTTTTCGCAGGTATTCTTGCCCAAAACGCAAGAATATTGGCAAAATTGCTAAATTTTTGAATATTAGCCTCGCAGAATTAACCGCCCAATTAGAAGATGTAGAATCGGTTTTAGAATTAGAGAAGGCAAAAGCAGCGGATATTATTCCGAGTCGCCGCTCAATTGCCCGATCCAGAAAAGATTGCTCTGATTAAATTTTTAGTCAATACTTTAGAATTTGCCTAAAACTATGAACGACAACGAAAAACGAAAAATTGACAGCATTATCGTCCGAATTGCCTTGATTTTGGGACTGGGATTTTTAGCCGTAGAAGCAGGTCGAAATGTTATCAGCATTTCTTCTCAAAATAGCTTTCCAGAATTAGAGCAACACGTAAGAGAAGCGGAAAGAAGAGGAGAAAAAGTAAGGAGAGCCATTGAAGAAGCCAACAAACACCGACTTTCTGACCCAGATCAACCAAACCCTTAAACGAGTGAAAATTCAGGTTAGGGGCGATCAATGACATTGATCGCCACTTTACCCGCAAAAGATGGGGGATGTTTTTTCTTTATATTAGCTTCTTGTGCCAAAGACTCATCACCTTTATCTAGAGCGAGTTTAACTCTTTCTTCCCATTTTAAAACCTCAGCTTGTGCTTGGTTGTACTGTTGTTCGGCTCTTTTTTGTAAGGTAATTACTTCGATAATTGAGGAACGTAAATTAGATAAATCATCCCGCATAATAGTGATGGTTAATTATGACTAGCAATTAAGAAGATGTTAAGTATTTAAATTGCTTGTTGAGATGATGCAGGAGGCAACACCCCCCAACCCCCCCTTGCCCTAGAGTTGATTCATAGTAGGGTTAATTCATAGTAGGGTTAATTCATAGTAGGGTTAATTCATGGTAGGGTTAATTCATGGTAGGGTTAATTCATGGTAGGGTTAATTCATAGTAGGGTTGATTCATGAATCAACCCTACCCTTGCCCCCCGACGTCGGAGGAGAGAACTAATCTAGGGATAGGCGGTTAAAATGCGTCTTAGCTTATTCCCTATCTCAACGACAAAATTAATAAATAGAGACGTACCATAGATAATACGTCTCGACGCTCTCAAGGTTTTACATTTCTTTTAACTTTGATCGCAATTCCTCTAATTCCGCATCCACTGCCGAATCCCTGACGGTGGTTGCTTGGGGTAAAGTGGGTTGACTAGAAGCTGTACCGGGTAATGCCCCGCCAGACATTTGTGCTTTTAGCAGTGCTAATTCATCATCCACATCGCTACCGGATTCTAGTCTAGCGAATTCCTGTTCGATGCCGACACCACTGATTTCACCGATCGCTTGACCACGGGCTTCTGACTCGATAACTTTTGCTTCCATGCGCTCAAAAGCGGACATGGAACTACTGGTATCGATACTGCCGAGGGTTTTTTGGAGTTCTTCGTTAGCTTTTGCGGCTCTGGAGCGAGCTACTAACATATTTTTCTTGGTTTTTGCCTCAGAAATCTTACTTTCGAGCGCAATCAAGTTTTTTCTCAGACTTTCTACCTGTACCGTTTGCTGATCCAGTTGATTTTTGAGAATGGCGGCGGTTTCCGTGAAATCTTTCTTGCGTTTAAGAGCTTCCCGAGCGAGAGTTTCATCCCCTTTAGAAAGGGCTAATTTGGCTCTTTGTTCCCATTTATTGGCTTCTGACTGGTCTTTGCTGTATTTTTGTTCCGTTTGTCGTTGTTCAGCGATCGCTCTAGCGACCGCTTGACGTACCTGTACTAGATCCTCTTGCATATCACTGACAGCTTGTTCCAGCATTTTTTCTGGATCTTCAGCCTTGCTCACCATATCATTGAGGTTAGCTCGGACAACTCGGCTAAGGCGATCGAATAAACCCATGACGCTCTTGTTCCTCTCGGTGTGTACTAAATCAGTTAACTGTTCTTAAAATTTCCTATCTTGCCTAACGGCTCATTATCCAATTTGACACTCTCCGCCCTAAAAGTGCGGAGATTCTTGGGCTGAATCCGGCCTCTACTAACTAAGTTAGCTTTGGACTTACAGTTTCATATCTAGTCCGACTACACCTATAAGGCAAGCACTCTTAAAGACTACTCCCCAAGCGTAAATTTCTGTGTGTCCCACAGTATTTAATTGTTTTGGGTTCTGACAGTTTGGACTTAATTAAACACCATTGACTGTTAGAAATTTTGAGATCACGGAGTAGGACGTTTAACCTGTTTGCTCACGTTCTCACGGTCGGAACCACTTGTGGGTATTTTAGCACAAGGCCATCCTAAAAGGACGGGGTTTTCAACCCAAATTTCTGATCAACTACAGAAGCAATCAGCAGTCAGTATTCATCAGTCAGATGTGAGTTTACTGATTACTGATTACTGATTACTGATTACTGTTCACTGAAAATACACCCCACACCCTACACCCCACATCACTCATCCAAGTTTTCTTGTTTTAACTTGAGTAATTCCGCTTCAATTTGTTTTTGTCCCTCCAAATCTTGGAATTGTCGCTCTAAGGGGTCTTTATACTGGATTAAATCGGCTTGGGATTCGGCTTCTAGGACTTTTGCTTCTAATTTCTCGAAAATAGTCCCCATCTGACTGCTGTTCAAACTGCCCATAATTTCTTGGGCTTTTTGGCTGGCGCTCGCTGATCGCAATCTGGCCAGATAAAGGCTTTTCTGTGCTTTCATCTCAGCATATTTGCGTTCAATTGTCAAGAGTTCTTTCTTTAATTTTTGTATAATAGCCGTCTGTTGTTGCAGGGAGGTTTGTAGGGGGGCGATCTGACTTTGATAGGTTTGCCATTGAGTCAAAGCTTGGCGGGCGAGTTGCTCGTTACCGTGATGTAGGGCTAATTGGGCGCGTTCGTGCCAAGTTTGAGCCGCTTTTTCCTGTTGTTGTCGTTGGCGCTCGGTGCGTTTCTGGGTAGCGACGGCTGCCGCCAGGGCTTGTCGCATTTGGATCAATTCCCCTTCCATCTCCAAGATCGCCTTTTCCAGCAGTTTTTCTGGATCTTGATTTTCCTGAATCAGACTATTGACTTGGGCGCGAATTGCTTGGCCCATGCGCTCAAACAAACCCATTACCGTCCTCCCGATACCAACCCTAATAGTTTACCGAAGTGCCGCTCCTATCAATAATGATAGAACTAGGGACGGGGGACTGGGAGGGATCGGCTGTTTCTGGGGGTGCCGGACTACTGGGAGAGGGAGAAGGGGATACTTGTAATTCTGGCGGTAACTGTTTCATTAACTCCGTGGCATCCTGTCGGTTTTGATTAGCCAGACGACGGGCTTTTTCCCGTTGAAAAAAGGGTAAATTAGCGGGTGATTCTTCTCTTTGACGCAATTCCTCTAACATTCGTTCGTTAATGACCGCGGTCGAGGGGGCGGGGTTGACTTGGGGCGGTGGTGGCGGTGGTGCCGAAACTAGGGAAGATACTGGCGGGTTGCTGGGGTCCGGGGGGGCGACGGGTAAAGATTGCTTGATCTTACTGACGGGTAATTGATGGGCGGGTATGAGGGACGGTGGCGGATTGGGCGGTAAGAGGGCATTAGTCGGATTGATAGCGGTGGGGGGACTCTGAACCACTGGTGGGGCGGGAATCTTAGCGATCGGGCTAGTTTTAACGGGAGGAGCGGGAATATTAGCGATCGCACTGGTTTGAGGAGTTTTCTCTACCGGACGAGCGATCGCTATCAATCGATCGAGGTGGCGGGAGTTATTTTGGCGCTGCTCGAGGGGGGAATTCTCAGCTTTCCTCGGGGTGGGGGTGGTGTTGGTTAACCATTGATTGAGACTGAGGAGAATATTAGCAATTAAAAAGATCACCATTGCCTGGATACCCCAAGGAGTAAAAAAGACATTTTTAGCTGGGGGATAGACTTTAATGATAGAAGCTTCTAGGTATTCTGGTTCCTGAGCGGGATCAATGGCTGAACTGGGTTGATGGACGATCGAGAGAGGCAAATCTTGGGAGGATGGGGATCGATCGGATTTCATGACGGTATTATAAGGTTATGCTGAAAAGTTAGCAGGTTTTTTCGTCCTAGTCTAACGTGGTATTCTCTAGATTTTCCCTATGTCTTTACATTCTCTTGCCAAAATTTTGGCGGCTATTACTCAACAGGAGGGTTGGGAAGAATATCGCCACTATGATCAAGTGCTGCAATTATGGCCAAAAATTATTAATCCCCGTCTGCTGGAGCAAACCCGGCCTTTTTCCCTCAATCGCGGGGTTTTATCGGTGGCTACCAGTAGCGCCACTTTAGCACAGGAATTGTCTTTACAACGCTATAGCTTATTAAAACGGCTTAATAGTCAGTTAGAGACTCCCCTGAGCGATATCCGCTTTTCTGCTGCCCGTTGGCAGCAAGAGAGTCAGTTAATTCCCCCAGAAGCGATCGCACCTAAATCCCTGAGAGATCATCCTAGTTATGTTATCCCAGAAAAACCGCAGGAAAATCCCCAGCAACCAGACAGTTTAGAGAGTTGGAGCCAGAAAATAGTTCACAGAACCCGATCTTGGCCGATTTGTCCTCGTTGTCAGTCTCCCAGTCCCTCCGGAGAGCTTGAGCGTTGGCAATGTTGTGCTTTTTGTTTTGCCCAGTCGGGCGGGGTAAAAGATGCAATTTTTTTATAGTCTTGTGGAAAGAGTGGTTTTGAGTCAGGAATCAATTGGCCGATCTTTTCTGTCTTAATTGAACCTGTATTCATCAATTCTATTCAGCTAAGGCTTGATCCCCGCTTTGTTATCGCCGATACTAGAGCCGATAACCTCGGCCACAACTGAGTTTAACTCCTCAGTTTTGAGACAATGCTGCTTTTTGCAAAGTAACTATTAAAAGATTCTAAAAATAAAATTTTTTTTGGGGATCACTAAAAACTATATGGCATATCAGTTCTAGCTGTGGTAGTCGGGAAAATACCCTTGGCACGGGGTAGGACAATATTACACAGAGCAAAAAGAGAGTCATCCCTTGAGTTCCCTATAATGATCTTCCTTTTAAAGCCAACCCATGCAAGCCGCAAACTTTCTTACTTCTTCCTGTCGATACTGCCGATACTATCAAACCCAAGGTCGGCGCGGTGGCACTTGTCAACAACTAGATGTTCCCGTCGAAGCTCATTGGAAAGCCTGCGCTCTAGCGATGCCTCCTTTTAGTGCTGAATGGCAACAACTCAATCGGGTGGTTAGTTTAGAACAGTCTCTAGAATTAACCTGTGCAGTGTCGCCAACTCCCGTGGTGGTTTCCCCTCGTCGTCATGCTCCCCGACAACCGATCGCGGTTTAGAAGATCTGGGGCCTAAACAGGAGCAAAAAATTGGCGTTGCCCATTTAAAATATGAATTCACCCCTCCACATCTTTTAGGGCGCTATTTTTGAGATAATAGATGAGTTGATTGCCAAGATAAAGCGTCGCCAGAATGCCCCTGATGACTTCTCATCGTCCCCTAAAAATTGGTATAGTTGGCACAGGGTTCGCCGCTCAACGTCGCGCTGAAAGCTTGCAAGCGGATGATCGCGCGCAGCTTCTGCATTTTAGCGGTAATAGTCCCGAATCGATCGCTAATTTCTCGCAAAAATACCAAATTTCTGCCCTAGATTCGGCAGTAAGCCTGGCCAGCCATCCCGATCTCGATCTGATTGTCATTGCCAACGTTAATCAGGCCCATGCCTCGATCGCCCGTACTGCCTTAAAATCCGGTAAGCACGTTATCGTCGAGTATCCTCTGGCTTTTCACCCGACAGAGGCAGCAGAATTAATCACCCTAGCCGAAACCGAGAAGAAATTACTGCACGTCGAACATATTGAACTTTTGGGGGGACTGCATCAAACCCAACAGCAGTATTTAGCCAGCCTCGGCAATATCCACCTAGCCCGTTATACCACGATCGCCCCCGGCAGACCAGCACCCCGGCGCTGGACATTTCATCGGGATTTATTCGGGTTTCCTTTGATTGCGGCCCTTTCTCGTATCCATCGCTTTACTAATTTATTTGGGGAAGTGGAGTCCGTATCCTGTCATTGTCGTTATTGGAATGCTCCGGAATCTGATTATTTTCTGGCCTGTTTGTGTGAGGCGCAGTTATTATTTAAAAATGGCTTAATTGCTGAAGTTACCTACGGTAAAGGGGAAGTTTTTTGGCAAAATGAGCGAACTTTCACTATTCATGGCGAGGGGGGCAGCTTAATGTTTGAAGGGGAAACAGGGCAGTTAATTAATAGTGAAGGTAGCCAAGCTTTAGAAGTGGAAACCCGTCGCGGTCTTTTTGCTAAAGATACCGCCATGGTGTTAGATTATCTGTTCGATCGGGTTCCTCTTTATGTTACTCCCCAAGCCAGTCTTTATGCCCTAGAAGTGGCCTATGCTGCCTATCAATCTTCTTTGTCGGGAAAAACAGTTTTTCTCGGGGCTAATTAAACCGAATTAGACTTTTTGAATTAACTTTCTGCCTAGTAAACCTTGGGGACGAACTAACAACATAATAAAGAGAATAGCAAAAGCGATCGCTTCTCGATAACCAGAATATTCTGCGGGAACAAAAGCTTCGGCAATACCCAATAATAAACCACCGATTACCGCTCCGGGGATACTTCCCAATCCCCCTAAAACAATCACTCCTAAACCTTTTAATCCGAAAGCAATACCGAAATAGGGGCCAGCGATACTAACACTAGAACCGACTAAAGTTCCTGCTAAACCGGCCAAGGCACCACTAATAAAAAAGGTAATCACGATAAATTTTTCGGGATTGATCCCCAACAAACTGGCAGTGGTGACATCTTCAGCTACCGCTTGTAGAGCTTTGCCCATTTTGGTAAAATTAACCCAATAAGTTAGTAAAGCTACCATAACTGCTGAAACCAGAAAAATAATAATCTGAATTGTGCGAATTGCCACGGGGCGATCGGCTGTACCAAAATTAATTGCTGGGGGAAGATTGCCATAAATACCATCGGGAAAAGTATAAATTTCTGCTCCGAATAAGTATTGAATAACATTGACAATCACCACGGCTGCTCCTAGGCTAGAAACCAAAGTTAAGAGAGAATCGGAACCCCGTACCCGGAGAGGTTTAAAGGCTAATCTTTCCAGAAGAACCGAGGTGAAACCTGAAAGGATACAGCCTAGCAAAAGTGCTAAAAAAAAGGGCAAGGAAAAGGGTAATTTGGCATTAGCTAATAAACCATTAAACCCGAAAACTCCCCCCGCTAGAGCATAGGTAAAATAGGCACCGAGGGTAAAAATTGCGCCATGGGCAAAATTGATAATCCCTAAAATGGAAAAAATCAAAGTGTAACCGAGGGCAAAAATAGCATAGACACTACCGATCGATAAACCGTTTAAAACCTGTTGAAAAATCGTTACTAGATCCATTGTCAGGGTTAGCTAGGGTAACTTTTGATTATAACTGACGGTCGCCACCACATCTGGTAAAGGACGCTGCAGTTTATATAACCAGAATAAACCGAAAATACCAACAGCGATCGCCGCCAAACTAATTATTTGTGCCATTTTCAGAGGCCCAAACATTAAACTATCGGTGCGTAGTCCCTCGATCCAGAATCTACCTAGACTGTAGGAGATAAAATAGACTAGGGTAAGGGTGCCAATTTTTAATTTACTAGGGTGTTTTAAACCCCAGAAAAATAGATAGATAAGTAGGGCAAAAACTGCCAGATTCCAGAGAGATTCGTAGAGAAAAGTGGGGTGAAAATAATCGACGGTGATATATTTTAAAGGACGACTAGCGGGAGGAATAAACAACTTCCAAGGTAAATTAGTCGGACTGCCAAAAGCTTCCGAATTAAAAAAGTTACCCCAACGTCCAATCGCTTGACCGAGAATAACTGAAGGTGCGACTAGATCGAGTAATTGCCAAAGAGAAACCCGATTAATGCGGGCAAAAATTAGGGCTGCCAGCAAACCCCCGATAATTGCCCCGTGAATAGCGATACCTCCCTTCCAAATGGCGATAATATCAGCAGGATTTTGCGCGTATTCTTGCCACTGAAAGAGAACATAGTACAGACGGGCTGCAGGTATGGCCCCCACTACTAACCAAATGGCCAAATCAGCGATTAAATCGGGATTGATCGCTCTTTTTTGAGCTAGGTACTGGGAGAGGGTGACACCCAATAATACCGCCATAGCGATGAGAAATCCATACCAGCGCACCGAAATCGGTCCGATCTCCCAGAGGATGGGGCCAGGAGACTGAAAGACAAAACCTAAGAGCATAAAATTATTAAGAATAAAAAATTTTATCTTTCCTATAGTATCTTATGCTATGATCAGGTACAGTGCTATATTTGCGGATGTGGCGGAATTGGTAGACGCGCTAGATTTAGGTTCTAGTGTCTTTGATGTGTGGGTTCGAGTCCCTCCATCCGCATTAACCTTCGGGTCGATGAAGTGTAACCTAATTTGGTGTTGACGACCGACGACCCCAAAGGAAAACTTGTTAATTTCCATTTTTGAGACTCTGGTTCAGAAGATTGGTGTGAGATTTAACGTCCAACAATCTTCCTTTTATTTTTTCAACTGACTTCTTACCCAATTCCGAAACGCTTTTACTAACTCTAGGTAATCTGTCTGGCCAGCTTGTTGTAAAAATATAGCAATTTCTAAGATGGGTAAATTAGGAAAAAACTGACTGGTTGGGGAGGTGATATAAGTGCCATTTTGTAATTGTTGGATAACCAGAGATTCCCCATTATAAACCCAAACCTCTGCCACGCCTAGATCTGCATAAACCTGAAGGCGATTTTGAGAACTGCTGGTGACATCAATTTCTATGACTAAATCCGGTGCAGGGTCTTCATTTAAGTCCAGTCGCTTTTTCCCCCGAACCGCCTCAATATTATCAATGTAAAAGCATTCATCCGGTTCTGCACCACTTAATTTAGGGCGTTTAAAGGTGGTAGAACCAAGGGGATAAATCGGGACTACTGATTCTTCCGCTAGGGTTTCGACAAAGCGACCGATGAGGGTTTTACTAAATTCGTGTCCGGTCGAAGGGGCCATGATTTCTAAATTGCCACGATTGTAGGTCAGCCGCAGACGGCGATCGCTCATTTCGGCGAGCAGCGTTTCGTAGGTTTTCCAGCTAATCCCGGACAGGTGAATTATTTCAGCCGGTGGTGCGAGCAGTGTTACAGTCATAGATTCAAGCAAAAAGGCTCTTCTAGGTTCTGTGTGATAAGTTTAACTTACATAGGATTGATCGATCTTTGTGTCCTTTGTGTCCTTTGTGTCTCTGTGGTTCGTCCCACTCCCTCGCCCGCAAGACTGTATCTTAGAATACATTTTACCCACCAAACCGGGGAGAGCCGCAAAAATCCCCTGTTTCCATTTTAGAATAGTGATCAATATAGCGCGCCTCTCGTTTTGGCCGATCACTTATGGAGTAAAACTCATCTTAAAATAGAGGAAGAAAAACTACGGGTCTCAACTTAGTTGGGGTTTAAAGTTTAAGGTTTTATAGTTTTTGACAGCTATAAGCATTAATACTTGTGCAACAAGTATTAATGCTCCCCGCCTGTGGACTTGGGATGATGTAGTCACATAGTATGTGCAAGCGTTAGAATCTCTTGCCTAGGTTTCGGAAACGTTGTCAGAGAAATAATTATCCACAAATTGACTGATTTCCCTTTGAAATTTCTCTGATGAAAAAAGAGACTTTTGATGGGAGAGGGACATTAAAAGCTCTTCCTGTTTCTTTTCATTACTAATTACTGCAATAATCTTTTCTACTGCTTCTTCCATAGTGTTAAATTGCAATTCTGTATTGTGCTTACCGACGATTTCGGTTTGACCTCCTATTTTCTGTACAAAGGGAATGATATCTGCTCTCACCATTTCGGCTACGGAGATACCAAACTGGTCTTTCTTGGGATGGATACCATACCTACATTTGTACAGTATATTACAATAATTTGCATAGGGAAGATCCTTATACAGTTGAATCCAGTCGGAATTTTCAGCTACCAATTGTTCAATATAGTGTTGATACTTTTTATTAAAAGCTCCCCCAGCACCCCCAGTTATATGGAGTTTGATGGAAAATCCTCTCTCCCGCACTGCTTTTAAGACTTTAATGCCGAAATCTGGACTTTTATCTACTGTTAACCTACCGCTAATTACAAAAGCATTCTCTTTTTGCTCCCGAGCAATATCCTTAACAGGAATGACCACTGGAGGATAGATAACGGTACTATCAAGACCGTAAACTTCTTTGACTGCTTTGGCTACATCAAAAGAGTTAGAAATAGATAGATTCTTTTTGAGGTTATCTACAGAAAAATTGGAGATATTTAGGTAGGGCATATTCTGGTGTATTTTACCACCTTCAAGGACTTTAACCCAATGGATATATTGGATTCCTGGTACGCCTAGATCGGCCGCATTACAAGCTGATAGCACCAAGGAATAATTTTTGGCTCTTTCTTTTAAATAACGCAGGCTTAAATGAATGGATATCTGCCGAAAATGAGGATTATTACTGATGAGAAACTCTGAGATGCCTTGCCAACTTTTTGGTAATACAGAAACAACTTTAACTTCTTTGGGACTGAGGGATGTTTCATACAACTTATTTAGCTTTTCCCAGTCTGGATAGTAAAAGGTGAAAAGAGTTAAGTCATATTTTTCTTTTAAAGCTTCTAGTATCCAGAGAGCCACAGCTTCAGCACCTCCTCCCATAAAATAGGGCATATAGACTCCAATAGTTTTTTTCAGCATTTTTTAACCACCAATATACGAAATACTTGTTTTAACAATTGCTTGGCTCTCTTGTTTATCCTCTACTCGACAAAATAGCTTCTGTCCCTACCTTCCCGGTTTTCGTCCTGATTTAGGAGCATTCATGGTTGCGGCTAATAGGTATCATATAGAACGATTTGCCAGCAGAACCCAAGAGAACCATTGGTATTTAGGATACCACGAAATTAGAGAGCCAGTTAAGTAGATTTAGCTGGTACGGCATTACCTGAATGAGTTAACGACTTAATTATTATCCAGAAAAAACTCTACTGACTATTTTCTTTAATTTTTCCTTCATTCTTTTCCCTAAACTTTTAGGTTGATTGTACCACACAGGACTGGATTTAAATTGAGGATAATTTTCAGGTTCGTAGAGATAGCGATAATATAAAAATAAACTGCGATAGGGAAAATCTATATTTTCTCCCTGGCAACATCTAGTAAATAAACTGCTGGAAATCCCAATATAATGAAGATAAATTAACCTATATCCTTTGTCATACAGTAAATTATCTTTTTCGACAAATTTGGGATCTGTAACGCAGTTACCTACTCTCTTTTCTGGAGGAGTATTTAAAGCATAATTGTATATAGAAGTACCTGTTCTCATCATCATATAGTTGAGAAGGGTCTGATCTGGGGCCATGGGATAGATAACCTCTGACTCTCCTGAACGCAATTGTTCCAGAATCCAATTTCTCTTTTCTTCCTCAAATAAGTTTTTTTTAGAAGCATAGATTCCTGAACAGAAAATCTCTTTTTTGATCCGTTCTTCGGAGAATATTTTCAGTAACTTTGGCGAACTAACTTCATAGACGTGGGAGGGATCTTTATACTGATAATCGTAGACAACACAATCATAATCGTCTAGCTTTTCCCAGAAATAGTCTATGGGAGACAAAAGTAAGGTATCCGCGTCCATATAGACAAATCGGTCAAAGGGGCCGTCAAAGGCACAGTAGCGACGATGGGTACCAAAACGATGATAGCCATTGCTTCCCGCTTGCTGCCACCTGATGCGGGCTGTAGGATGGGAATCCCAGGCTGCCTTGGCAAAATTATCCCACCTCTCCATCGACTCCCGCTGGCGATACAGTTCAACTTGGGGGCGTTGAGCGATTAACTTGGCAATTTCCTCGGTTTGGTCATCGTAGGGGTAGACACAAACTGGTAAGTCTTTTCCCCCATTCGCCTCAATGCTATTCAGCAAAGCCACTAGCTGATCGTAAACCCGATCGTTAGCCAAAGTACAGATTCCGTTGCTCATAAGTTTCTACTGCTCGCATCTAAAAATATTTATATCACAGTTAACCGATTTAGAGACCGGCTCCGGCAAGACCTAGCAACGAATTAGGTTGAGATATTGCCTGTTCTTAGAGTCCTCGTGGCTTGAACTGTCCTTTAGTCACATCTTTCTTAACATTTCAAACCTTTGTAGCATAAGGCTTTCAAGACTCGGTTAACAATTTGCAATATTCCTGGTTGACACCCTTACTGACAAAGAAAAAACTGAAATCAAGTCAGGATAAGGGTTGGAGTGCTTACTGAAAAAATTGTTAAGAAAGATACTTATAAGGGATAGGCTTGAAAGGAGGGAACAGGGGACGAACAAAATACTAACTTTACCCTTGGCAGTGAAATCGTTGTATCTTGACGGACTTGTAGCCTTGGCCACAATTTACTTGACCGTAAGCGTTGAGGATTTTCCTTTCCCCTGACATTGACAAGAAAGGTTTCCCTGAGTAGAATAGCGGAAACTCGTTGATAAATCTTAACCCATGAAGACGCTTGGACAAGTAGGTATATATTGTTTAGCTAATGATCAGGTTTTGGAATGGATGATTCCTTTCTTAGAAAGTCTCAGGACTTATGAGCCTGAATGCCCTCTATATATTATACCTTTTAATGATAATATATCCCAACTCAGTAAAATTTCTCAGAAATACAATTTCAATTTTTATCGCGATATAAACTTGGAGCTATTAGATGGAGTGGGAGCAAAAGTAAGGGGTATCGACGATATACATAATCACAGATTTCGTATTTTTTCCATCTTCTGGGGACCCCTAGAGCATTTTATCTTTCTAGATTCTGACATTATTGTTCTAGATAGCTTACAAGAGCTGTTCCGAACCTATAGCAACTCTGAATTAGAATTTATGTACTACTATGGGGGTATATTCGATCAGGTCTATAAAGAGGGGGAGTTTAGAGATAAAATGATCCGAGAGTATAGGGCAAATGGTTTCAACGCAGGCTCTTTTATCTCTTCCCGGGGGGCTTTTAGCCTAGATGATATTCAAGAGTTGGCTGAACAAGCAGCCACAATCAGACAGCATTTTGCCGACCATTGTATTGTCCAGCCCTTTGTCAACTACTGTGTGGATATTAAGGGGCTGAAAACCCAAGCCATTACTGAGGCTATCCCAGATCTGGGCTCCGAGTGGGCAAAATTCAAGATAGAGTTTGCCGATAATACTCACAAGGTAAATGGGAAAAGAATACTATATACCCACTGGGCAGGCTTTGGTCACGGGCCAAATATGCCCAATCGCGATCTGTTTCTTAAGTACAGGCTGAAGAATTTATCTTGGCCCTGGCGCTGGCAATATGTGATCCGCGATCACCTGACAACAACTTTCCGCACTTGGAAAAGTAAGCTAAGCAAAAAACTCAAAGGTTTATTAGGCAAACCCGATATTAAACCCCTATAAGTGCCAGATATGCTAGAGAACGATTCCCTGTTTGAGCTTGGCAAAGTTTCCGTATTAATTCCCTGTTATCAGCATGGACACCTACTTGCTCAAGCAGTGGAATCTGTTTTGAGACAATCTTATCAAAACCATGAGATAATTATTATCAATGATGGCTCCACCGATAACACCCATCAGGTAGTCCAAGAATATACCCAGAAATATCCCCAGCGGATTAAGTATTTATATCAAGAACAACAGGGGCAAGTAGCGGCCAGGAAAAACGGCAGCGCTTTGATCAGGGGCGAATTTCTAATCACTTTAGATGCCGATGATCTGCTCGCCCCGTCAATGATGGCCAAGTGTGTAGAAAGCTTAAGCAAAAACCCTGAAGCAGCCGCTGTGGCCTCTAACGTTTGGATGGTGGCAGAAGATGGCCAGACTATATTAGGCCACCTCGACCAAAGTGAAGTTCCTAGCTGGCCCAATATTCTGGAACACAATACTTGGGGGGGGATTGCAGGTATCATGATCCGCTCGCAGTCTCTGCAAAAAGTAGGCTGGTTCAATTTCGATGGTACTGCGGGGGGTGAAGACTGGGATATCTGGATTCGCTTCGCCAGATCCCGTCAGAAATTGCTGCATATTCCTGATTTTTTAGCTCAATACCGTCAGAATTGTAGCTCTCATAGTCGGCAAGGACTCAGGGTCTTAAAAGGGATATTACAGGTTTTGGATTGCTTAACCAGGGAAGATCCGCGCCTGATTCAGCTAGAAAACGTCCATCCCCCCATTGATATTTCTTACTACAATCAGATCCGTAATCGAGCAGTCTTTTTTTACTATGGTGTCGCTTTAGCGGCGGCAGAAAGTAAGGAGACTCTCCAAGATATCTTGCAATACTTTGTGCCATCTGATTTAGATTTAGCAACCCTAGCAACTGCCTATATTAAGGGGATCATTTTCGTCAGTCGAGTCCAGGGAAACACTAACATTTTTTCTCCAGATTTTCAAGATGATGCCACAGGAAATATGCTAAGTTACCTAAAAGATAAAATCTCTGAAGATCAAGCTAAGTTGTTGAGGATTAAGATAGAAGAAAATTTCATCACCCGATCTCAAATATCTACCAAAAATTTTAATCTATTCAAGAGTAAAATTAAAACTATCCTGATTAAAATTAAACAAAAGTTATCACATCTAGCAACCCTAAATAAGACTTAAACAATTCCTGTGCCGCTACCTATATAGAACGTTTCCTGTCAATGAGCTACAGGGTCTTAAGTTTGAGTCGGTCGGCAGGAGGGGATATAAGAACTTTAGTTCAGGCGAGGAAAAACCCCTATACATCAAATATTTTCTGACTTAATACCCACGGCTTGTAAATCTCTATTGTAGTCCGTCTTTAATCCTCCCCCTAAAAACAGCCTAACTTTCTCAGAAATCCTCGTCCACTTTACCGCTAAAGTAACCAAGGCCACCTTGATCCGATCGCTTTGGTTGGGAATTCTGGCATCTTTGTAGATAGCCAGAAGATCGTTCAGGTTAGGCCAATCTCGCCAAATATCACGGATTAAGCCCCGGAAACGGTTTAAATTAGACCGATGGGGGTAACTGATTAAATTGATCTGATGCAATCCCCCCATGACCCTTATGGTTCTAGACCTTAAGGAAGGCCAAGTTTTGCGAGCAGGATGTTTGACTAGGGCTTTTGGCGCATAAACTACTTGATAACCTGCTCTACTGACTCGCCGTCCCCATTCTAAATCTCCCCCCGAGGGAAGAGAGAGATTGAAAAATCCTACGGTTTCAAAAATCTGTTTAAAAGTAAAAATATTAGCAGTTGCGCCAAATTTCATCTTCGTAACTAATTCTTCTTGGGGTAAAGCTGTGATCATCTCAAAAAGCTCAACCGCATTGGCCTTGCCTTCGATTTCGGGAAAAACCTCAATATGACCTGCAACCAAACCACAATTAGGAGTATTGACCAACTCCTCTACCCCCTCTCTCAGCCAGTGGGCATCGGGAAGGCAGTCAGCATCAGTAAAAGCAATGATTTCACCCCGGCACTCCCTAATCCCCGTGTTACGGGCAGCAAATTGCGTGGGGATGGTTTCTACCAGATAAGAGGATCGAGGAAATCGAGCCACGCAATCTTTAATGCTATCATCGGGCCCGTTATCGACAACAACGATCTCCCAATCGTCCGTAGGATATATTTGCCGCTCAAGAGCTTCTAGGCAAGTTTTCAGGTGCTCTACATCATTAAAAACAGGAATAATAATCGAGACAAAGGGGAAAGTCATAAAATACTTAGATATAAATCGTCCGAGTTGGGCATCTTCTAAAAAATTACCTCACAAACCCCAGTCTTGTCAACTAACTCTATAAGACTAGGAACTGGGGTGGGGTTTAAACTGCCAAAAGGGGTAAAAAAAGCTGTGAAGATGTTATAATAAGCCCCGTCCCATATCTAAATGGTTAGAGGCAAGATTAATGGCATCTCCCACTTGTTCGCTTTGGTTTTTTGTAGCGCGGACCGACTTACCATTTATGATGCTTACTATCCCCCATATAGTTAAGATGTGTAATTTTCCCTTTCAAGAAAAAGTGTTAGCCATAGACACGGCTGCTTTAAGTGGGGAAAAAGTTGATCGTCCTGGTATTGGTACGATGGAAGATTTACGCCAATGTGCGCAAACTTTGCTGCACAAGGGGGTGGTTGACCGGATTGTAGATTTTAATTACGATGCCAAGTATCAAGAACGATTATATCTAAAACATTTCGGCAGTGCCATAAAACCTACTCATAACTATAAAGGCTATCCGATCCTTGGCTCGATTTTTAAGATAGAAGAATGTCAGAGTGACTATCTGGTTCATTTTGATAGCGATATGATGATGTACCAAGAGCCAGGCTACAGATGGATTGCTGAAGGAATTGATCTGATGGAAGCAAATCCTCGGATTATGTTTGTCCGTCCTATGACAGGACCGCCCACCTCTGATGGTAAGTTTTGTGAATCAGATATGGGCAAACTAAATCCTCAAGGTTTTTATGAATTTAAACATTTTGGAAGTCGCCTATATTTGCTCAAATGTAACCGGTTTGATGAGTTATTACCCCTGCCTATCATCTGGTATAATAAATATCGGCAGCAGTTTGTAAACAATTGGCCAGAAGGTATGAAAACAGCCCTAAATATCTGGACTGGAAAGGGAAAATTAGATTCCTGGGAAATTATGATTTCTGAGAAGCTCAAACAGACGGATTATCTGAGGATTAACCTCACCAACCCTAGGGCTTGGAGTCTACACCCGAAAGAGAGAAGCCCTGCTTTCATCGCAGCTTTACCATCAATTATTGCTAGGATAGAAAGGGGTGATTTTCCAGCCAAACAAGCAGGATTTTATGATTTAATTTTTGACCTGTGGGTTTAGCTCTGAATCATGCCAAGGCTATCAGAACAGTACATTGCTTAGATATAGCAGTTTTCCCTTGAAGGTTTTCGATTAAATGATACCAGTCCAAAATTTCAATCCTTTCCTGTTTCTCTCCGATCTGACGAAATAAATTCGGCTCTTCAGTTTGTGTTATGCAATGGACGGGGTTTATAAGGGATGGAACTCTTATATAGAAAGGCATTTAGCGATTTTTGTCAATTGTTTTTGAGCTAGAGCGAACTAATCAATTAAGTCTCTTGCCAGATAAGGATTTAGTCGATTTGTGCCACCCGATCGAACCATACCAAGTAACGAAGAATCATCTTTCTAACCTGTTGAGGCAGGTTTTTTGGGCTTTTTTATGTCTGAAATGGAAAAACAGCACTTTTTCTCGGTCAATGATTACGATAAGTTATAACTTAAAGATTAATCAACAACTAAAGCTTATGCTTGTAGCTAAGTAAAATCATTGATTAAGAGACCTGTACTTTTCAATAACTTTTTGCCGCAAACCCTAATTAGGGTTTGCTGAATATCGGTGGAAGCTTTACTAGAAAAGAGTTTTGGCACTTTTTTAGAAAAAAAGTCCCAGAAATAAACTTTGAGAAATCGATCCGAGGGACTCAAAACCCTTGCACTTTCCTCGGCGAACGCAAAGCGCTCGCTACGCGAGATCACCAGATAAAATTAAGAAACTAAGCGACGAAACCGGCAAAATGCTAGTTTCGTCGCTTCTAGATTACCTCTGGGGACTTATTCAGCAGACCCTACTTAATTAAGCAGTTACTACTTGGGAAGCTAACCGTTTAAAGGTCAATCTTTCATCGGCCACATCGACAAAAATCGTGTCTCCCCCTTTGAATTCGCCGCGGAGAATTGCCTTAGCGATCGGAGTTTCCACATATCTTTGTACTGCCCGTTTTAAGGGTCGCGCACCGTACACTGGATCGTAACCAATTTCTGCCAGATAATCGAGGGCAATATCGGCAAGTTTCAGGGCTAATTTTTGTTCCATCAAGCGATCGCTGAGATTGGCTATCTGTAGTTTGACAATCGATCGCAGTTGTGCTTTTTGTAAACTATGGAAAATGATCGTTTCATCGATACGATTAAGGAATTCGGGACGGAAACTATTCCGCATTGCTTCCATCACCCGGGCCTGCATTTCCTCGTAACGAGACTCATCACCAGCCACGTCTAAAATGTATTGAGAACCGATATTACTGGTCATAATAATGATGGTATTTTTGAAATCAACCAGATGACCTTGAGAGTCGGTTAAGCGCCCATCGTCAAGGATTTGTAACATAACGTTAAAAACGTCGGGATGGGCTTTTTCAATCTCATCAAAGAGGATGACAGAGTAGGGACGACGCCGGATTGCCTCGGTTAATTGGCCTCCTTCATCGTAGCCGACGTATCCCGGAGGCGCACCCATGAGACGGGAAACGCTGTGTTTTTCCATGTATTCCGACATATCGATGCGAACTAGAGCCTCTTCCGTGTCAAAGAGATTGCGTGCTAAAGCTTTCGCCAATTCTGTCTTACCAACACCCGTCGGACCGAGGAAAATAAAGCTGGCCGTGGGACGGTTGGGATCTGATAAACCAGCGCGGGAACGTTGAATCGCTTCGGCTACGGCTGTGACCGCTTCTTCTTGACCGATGACACTTTCGTGTAATTCGTCTTCCAGATTGAGGAGTTTTTCTTTTTCCGATTCGATTAATTTATTGAGAGGAATTCCCGTCCATTTCGAGATAATTTCGGCGATATCCGATTCGAGAACTTCTTCCCTTAATAAACTTTTACCGGTAGTTTGTTTGTCAGCCAATTGGGTTTCTAGGGCGGACATTTGCCGCTGCAGATCGGTTAATTTTCCGAACTTTAATTCGGCGGCGCGATTATAATCATAATCTCGTTCGGCCTGTTGGATTTCTAGATTAACTTGTTCGATCGCTTCTTTAACCCCACGAACTTTATCGATAATCTCTTTTTCTCCTTGCCATTGGGCATTTAATCCCGATTGTTCTTCCTTGAGGTTAGCCAGTTCTTTTTCTAACTTTTCTAACCGTTCTCGCGAAGCTGGATCGTATTCCCGTTGTAGGGAAAGTCTTTCCATTTCTAGCTGGAGAATTTTGCGATCAATTTCATCGAGTTCTTCCGGTTTAGAGGTGATTTCCATTTTCAATTTGGCTGCCGCTTCATCAACTAAATCAATGGCCTTATCGGGCAAAAAGCGATCGCTAATATAACGATTAGAAAGCAGTGCCGCTGCCACTAAAGCATTATCGGCAATTTTCACCCCATGATGCACCTCATAACGTTCTTTAAGACCGCGAAGAATCGAAATAGTATCGACCACATTTGGTTCATCTACTAAAACCTCTTGGAAGCGTCTTTCTAACGCCGCATCTTTTTCGATATATTTGCGGTATTCATCGAGGGTAGTGGCTCCGATACAACGCAATTCACCCCGGGCTAACATTGGTTTTAATAAATTGCCCGCATCCATTGCCCCTTGAGTGGCTCCCGCACCGACAACGGTGTGAATTTCGTCAATAAACATGATGATATTGCCTTGGGAATCGGTGACTTCCTTGAGGACAGCTTTTAATCTTTCCTCAAACTCTCCGCGATATTTTGCTCCCGCAATTAAGCCACCCAAATCGAGAGAAATAAGAGTCCGATCTAACAGAGATTCTGGCACATCACGGTTAATAATCCGCTGGGCTAATCCTTCGACAATGGCCGTTTTTCCTACTCCCGGTTCCCCGATTAAAACCGGATTATTTTTAGTCCGACGCGAGAGAATCTGAATGGTGCGACGGATTTCGTCATCCCGTCCAATTACGGGGTCTAATTTACCTTCCCGTGCCAATTGGGTCAGATCCCGTCCGTATTTTTCTAGGGCCTCGTATTTGCCTTCTGGATTCTGATCGGTCACTTTTTGACTACCTCTGACTTGTTGAATAATTTCCTTGAGTTTGCTTTCGGTAAGTCCGAATTCTTGAAAAATATTTTTACCGAAGCGATCATCTTTAGCATAACCTAAAATCAAATGCTCGATCGAGATAAAGTCATCTCCAAATTCTCGACGATAATTTTCCGCTCGATCGAGTAAACTATCTAAACTACGACCTAAATAAATCGAGTCGCCGGGGTTAGATATTTTCGGTTGACGACGGATAAAGTCATCGGTTCGATCCCGCAAACGGGCTAAACTAATATTAGCTTTACTAAAGACACTGCCCGCTAATCCCTCCTGTTCAAGAAGGGCTTTCATTAGATGTTCGCTTTCGATTTGTTGCTGGCTGTTTTGTTTGGCAATGTCCGGCGTTTTGACGATTGCCTCCCAAGCTTTTTCTGTAAATTGTTGTGGATTGGTTGGCTGCATTTTCTATAAGAGATTACTTTTATACCCTAGAGATTATTCTAGATTGACCGGTTTGTCGGCTCCTAGGGGCTTACCGTACCTAGTTCAGGGGGATTTCCCCTCAATGGTGCGATTTAAGCCGCTAAAGTTTATAAGCTGTCAGGGATTTAAACTGCGTCTGGGAAATTTTAGTACAAATGCTCGGATTCTCAACCAAGCTAAAATCTTAATTATTAAAGATGTTCACTGATGACTGATTACTGATGACTGTTTACAAGGGCCGAATCTAAAACCTAAGTAGGGAGGCACAATTATTTGTAGGATGGGTTAGCGGTAGCGTAACATAATCGGGCGTTGGGTTTCATGCTTCAACCCAACCTACGTTCTGATGACTGATTACTGATAACTGATGACTGATTAATTTCCCCCTAAAATACTCTCTAAGCGATTAAAGATTTAACTTTACTAATGATACCAACTGGGTCAATACCTTGGTGGGGGAATTGTTCCCATAAACCGCCACAACCTTCATGGTGAGTACCGATATAGGCGTATTTAGGAGTTAAACCGCGTTCGAGTAACCAAGAACCATAACGGCTACCTAAACCCGTGCGACGGTTAAATGCTTCTACCACTAAAACAAAGGGAGAATTACCAACTTTAGCGATAATTTCTTCATCCACTACATTGAGGGTCGGTTTATTAATTAAACCCACGTCGATCCCTTCTTGTTTTAAGCGTTCCACTGCATCTAAAGCGCGGTATAAACCATCGCCAAAGCTGATGATATAACCGGCAGTGCCTTCCCGAATTACTTCATCTTTTCCGGGGACAAAGCTATAACCATCGCCAAAGAAATTATGACCGTTAGTATCAAGAATATTGGGAGTTTTAGAACGAGTCGAGAAGATAAAACGTAAACCGGGTTGATGGAAAGTTGCCTCGACACAAGCGGTCATTTGTGCCGCATCGGCCGGGAAATAAAGACGGGTTTCGTAACCGTCATCTAGTCCATTGTCGGCAAAGAAATTATTCAAACCAAAGTGACAGGTATTATCCGCCATGTCATCGATACCAGAATGGGAAAAATGACATAAAAGATTAGAATAATTCAAACGCGCCATGGTGATTTCAGAAATACACATTTCTAGAAAAGCGGCAAAGGTGGCGAAAATTCCCTGTTTACCTTTTTCCATACCAAAACCAGCAGCCGCCGAAAGATTGCCCCGTTCCATAATACCGGAAGGAATAAACACTTCGGGATGTTTATCGTGGATAATTTTCAGACCGCAGGAACCTTCTAAATCGCTATCTACTACTAATACCTTAGCCTTGCGTTCTTCCTCGCTCATTTTGCCTAAAAGACTGACTACTGCTTCGCCGAAAACGTTGCGGTTAGAACCCCATTTATCCCCAGAACCGAGGAATTTATAGTCATTAGAAGGCTTCTTAATACTGTTGAGATATTCCACGGCGGCACTGTGTCCTTTTGCCTCTAAATATTTCAAAGCCAAGGGGACAGAAATCACATCATGACCGTGGTTAGAACCTTCTAAACCTTCAATTCCGGGACACATGGGACGTTTATTAATAATCGCAATCGGGCCAGGAGTATTAATTGCTTCACAGATATTGCGATACAAACTATCGATATCTTCCCCATCTCCCACTAACACTTTTAGTCCATGGCCGGTGAGAGTTTTAGCCACATCATAACCGGGTAAATATTTGGAAGGATTACCAGCAATCGTCACATCATTATCATCAATAATTAGCTTAACATTGATGTGTTGAGCCACGGCTAAACGGGCAGCTTCCGCGTCATTGCCTTCCTGTTGAGAACCATCGGAACCTAAACAAAAAACGGTTTTTCCGGGGTTAGCTAAAGCGACACCGTTAACGTAGGGCCACATATGTCCTAAACGGCCAGAACTAAATTTTACGCCGGGGGTTAATCCTAATTCCGGGTGTCCGGGGAGTTTAGAATTAGCCTCGCGGTAGTGCATTAATTGTTCTGGGGGTAAAGAACCTTCTAACGCAGACATGAGATATTGAGTACCGACGCGGTGTCCTGCTTCATCGAAGAAGATTGGTACAAATTGACTAGGTTGACTGCGGAAAAGAGCATCGAGAATCACCACTTCCGGGACGGTATCGTAGGGGCCGCCGGTGTGTCCACCCACACCCCGGGCCGCACCCGTAGCAGTAAAAAAGATGATAGCATCGCGACAGAGTTGGATATTGGCTTTTAGGGCGCTTCTTTGGTCGTCGGTGAGGGTGGGGTTACTGGGGTCGAGACTGATGGGTTTATAGGCGCTCAAATCGATGGGAAAGGTTGTCATCGTAGATTTTCCTTAATGTAGAGAAATAACTATAGTCAGGGAAATCATAGCCTAGAATGTCACCCGATCGATTGATTGAATAATTTCTTATCATTGGTGTAGTCCCTAATACAAAAGTTTTACCCCTGCTGGGATAGCGTCCACGGTCCGGGACGGGGGAAATCTTAAAAAAGATAGGAGAAAAAAAGCTGTTCTTGAGGGCAATAGTCCAGAATGGCAGGTAGGACTAAGTTAAAAGGATAACCTTTGACTGTATAGCTTTTCTTAGAGGGATGAAGTATGACCTAATTCTCGGTTGATATTACTGCAACCTCTAGTCCAAAAATCAGCGCATAATTAACAAAAACTAGATTTTTCAAGGTAAAAACTATGTGTTTAGGCATACCGGGACAAATTACGGCAATTATTGATGAAAACCATCATCTCGCTCTCGTCGATGTGGGGGGTGTAAAAAGAGAAGTAAATATTACTTGCATTGTTGATGAAGACCATCCTGCTAATACTTGTGTAGGGGATTGGGTATTAGTTCATGTGGGGTTTGCTATGAATCGAATCGATGAAGATGAGGCGGAAGAAACCTTAAATTTATTAACACAATTAGTGGAATTAGAGGCAGAATTTAATCATAATTAATGTTCTTAAGTAGTCACATACTAAGTTAATTATATTGTCTATCTTAAGAAAGGTAAATTACGGCAATTATTACTGACGACCGACAGCTAAAAATTATAATTAAAGGGGATAAACTATGAAATACGTTGATGAATTTCGTGATCCAGTTAAAGCGTCGGGATTAATTCAACAAATTGAACAATTATCGATAAGAATCTCTGAAAAGCGGGAAAAAGTTACTAAAATTATGGAGGTTTGTGGAGGTCATACCCACTCAATTTTTAGATACGGTATCGAGGCAATACTTCCGGAAACTATCGAATTAATTCATGGTCCTGGATGTCCCGTTTGTGTGATGCCGCGAGGTCGTTTAGATGATGCCATTTTTCTCGCACAACAACCGAACGTAATTCTGACAACTTTTGGCGATACTATGCGTGTCCCCGGTTCCCATTTGAGTCTGCTGCAAGCACGAGCAAAAGGTGATGATATTCGCATGGTTTATTCTCCTCGCGATGCCTTAAAAATTGCCAGAGAAAATCTCGATAAAGAAGTAATATTTTTAGCATTAGGTTTTGAAACAACCGTTCCTAGCACCGCTTTAACTGTTCTAGAAGCACAAAGAGATGGTATCACTAATTTTAGTTTATTTTCCAATCATGTGGTGATTATTCCCGCTCTGAAAGCTTTGTTAGATAACCCAGATTTACAGTTAGACGGTTTTGTTGGTCCTGGTCATGTTAGCATGGTAATTGGCACAGAACCCTATCAAGTTATTGCCCAAGAATATCATAAACCTGTGGTAGTTTCTGGGTTTGAACCTTTGGATATTCTCCAATCAATTTGGATGGTATTAAAACAATTAGATGAGCAGAGATGTGAGATAGAAAATCAGTACGATCGAGTGGTACAAAATCAAGGAAATAGAGTCGCTTTATCGGCAATCAACCAAGTTTTTGAACTGCGGGATCAGTTTGAATGGCGAGGTTTAGGAGAAATTGCTCAAGGAGGATTAAAACTGCGAGATGAGTACAGTAATTTTGACGCGGAGAAAAAATTTACCCTACCCAATCAGCGTGTTAAAGATCACAAAGCTTGTCAGTGTGGCGAAATTCTTAAAGGTGTTTTAAAACCCTGGGAATGTAAAGTATTTGGTACTGCTTGTACTCCCGAACATCCCATCGGCACTTGTATGGTTTCTAGTGAAGGTGCTTGTGCCGCTTATTATAAGTATGGTAGAAATTAGTAAATTTTTTTACTGATTAGGTTCCTTTCCGGTGAGGAAACGCTAGAATTATCACCAGAAGAAATTAACAATCTCTCGGTGATAAAAAAGATGAAGATCAAAAATAATCTGGGTTTATTTGGCTTAACTACCTCTGTGCTGCTAGTTATCGCTTCGGAAATCGTTCTTGCTTCCCAAGAACAAACCCTAGAACTGCAACCAAGTCAACCCCCCAGCGCCGATTTTTTCAAACCCGTCACCAATCTAATTAAAGATTTAAACCATCAGGGAGTAACTATCACCGATCCCAATGATCCCATGGCGGTGCGCTACCGAGTCAATTCCCCCTGTGCTGGTTGTTCAGTTTATCTAGGCACGGGAGTTGCCAATCCTCGCACCCAGACTAATAATAATGGCATGGGAATCAATTTTGGTCTTGGTTTCACCATGCCTTTTTCACCCTAAATACCGATGACATATTTACGCCATTCGTGATTGTGATTGCCCCTGGTGTGCTTTAATAGCTCAAAGTGGAGACTGCTGTAGGGACGACGAGGTTGGGCGTGCAGGGACATATTGGCCTCTTTTGGTGTACGATTGCCCTTATGCACATTACAACGCACACAAGCCGCCACTAAATTCTCCCAGGTATCACCCCCTCCGCGAGAACGGGGAATCACATGATCGATGGTTAATTGTTCACCTCGGTAGAGACAGTATTGACAGGTGTGATGGTCTCGTTCGAGAATATTACGACGGGTTAAAGGAATTTCCTTGTAGGGAACACGGACGTATTGCCTAAGACGGATAACAGAAGGTAGGGGTAAGTCACGACAAACCACTTTTCCGTTATGTTCTAGGGATTCAGCTTTTCCTTTCAACAACAAAACGATCGCACGCCGCCAACTGGTAATATTTAGCGGTTCGTAGGAGGCATTCAACACGAGAACCTTGCTCATAGGTGTCTGGAGATCGCTTGAATTTACCCCGCATGGTAACACAGATCCCTGGGATTGGAACCTATTACACTAAATCGGTTGAGTATAGATCTGGTAGGGTGCGTGTTTGTGGCGATTATCTCTGATAAAAACCTAAATTAACAATCCGCACCCCACGCACCAACTTGATTATTAAATTGGTGCGTTACGCTGCGCTAACGCACCCTACGATATTAAATTGGTGCGTTACGCTTTGGCTAACGCACCCTACGATATTAAATTGGTGCGTTACGCTTTGGCTAACGCACCCTACGATATTAAATTGGTGCGTTACGCTTTGGCTAACGCACCCTACGATTTATGTTTTTGTTTGTGGCGATTATCTCTGATAAAAACCTAAATCCTTTGAGTATAGGCTACATATCAGGACAGGCACTCATGCAAAAGGGGGAATAAATAATCAGTCTTTTAATAACCAGATTTAGTATGAACTCTCGAAAATTAATTATGCAAGAACTCTAATCATATTATTGAAAATGGATTTAATATAATTAGCAAAACTAATGATATATATATATATATATGCAAATAATTTATATATAATTGACAGTAAAAAGAAACGCCATTAGGATGCCAACAAAGATTAATTTAATGAATCAAGCTAGACATCCAAGCAGAAGGCATAAGTGGATTTTCCAACACTTCCCCCAATACTTCTAGAAGATGGCTCAAGTCTTTTGGGAGTAGATCAGACTTTGATGGCGACAGCGCCATCTATGCTGGCTCCGACAACGCCAGAGGTGGTTCCTCAAGTCACACCTCTCACCCCATCTTCCCCTAGCAATTTTATTGCTCCCGTGAGCGCGACGGTGAGTGATAACTTAGCTAATCAAAGTGACTCTCTGCTATCAACCCCATTATTAGTTAATCCAGAGGCTGCTAATTTCTCCTTTTCAGACCAAGATACTTCTTGGACAGGAACCCCTCAAGTCACTCAACTAGATGATTTAGGCGAGGTTTTAGTCGTTCCGGGTAATCCCTCAGAAAGGGTGAATATGGTTGTCCAGTGGACATTGCGAGAGGCAGATTTTAATAATGAAGTGGGATTCTTTCTGGTGGATGCTTTAGGTGGGGTAGAAGGTATCGCCCCCGGTGAACCAGGATTCGCCGAAGCGGCTTTAAGCAGTTCCAGCCGGCAAACTCTCTTCAATTCGGGTAATCAAGCGGGAAATTGGCGGGAATTTACCGTTGCGGGGGGTAGTCGTCTAGGGTTTTATGTGATTCAAAACAGTACTAGCGCTAATTGGTTAGAAAATAATCGACAAAATCAGGGTCAATCTGGGTTAGCTTTTTTCTCCCTGAAAGGAGCTAATCCTGATAGCTTTGATCATTCCCAAAGTAGTCATCTTGGTCGCGGAATCTGGCGGTTTAACTGGGAAGATTTGACGGGTGGAGGAGATCAAGATTTTAACGATGTTGTTTTTAATATTGCTCAAGCAGGAATTGTCTTACCCGGAGACAAAGGACAGCAGGTTCCCCTCACAGTGGAGGCTGTCAGTCAGGATAATACTTTTCCAAACGAGATGGGTTATTATTTGGTTGATACCCCGGATGGCGAGATTAATGGGATTAAACCAGGGGATCAGGGTTATTTAGATGCGGCCTTGTCAGGCGATCGCCACCAGGTGATTTTTGCCTCTGGGAAAGCGTTTGATAGTAAAACTTTTAACGTCCCTTCTGGGAAATATCTGGGATGGTATCTAGTCGCTAATGGGACAACAGATCAGGCGATCGCCAAGGGGGAAAATGCCCCGCCGGTTTTCTTTTCCTTTGCGGCAGCCAATGAGGATGGTTTAAATCATGTCCATGCTCAACAGGATAGTCAGACCTGGGCCTGGGAAGATTTTTGGGGCGGCGGCGATCGCGATTTTAATGATTTAGTGTTTCGGTTCAGTTTCGGGGAACCCACTGGAGAACCGATTCAGTTACCGTCTTTGAGCATTGAAAATACCACAGTGACGGAGGGGAATATAGGAACTGAAGCTGCTAATTTTACAGTTCGTTTATCAGCCCCTACAAACACAACAGTAACGGCTCAATTTACGACGACGGATGGAACTGCCCAAGCGGGTACAGATTATGAATCCTCAACGGGAATTTTGACGTTTGCACCGGGAGAAGTGGAGAAAAATATCGCAGTTGCTGTGAAGGGCGATACAATTAGCGAGCCTACGGAAACCTTCACGGTCAATTTAACAGGAGTGACCAATGCTATTCTGATTCAAGGTGAGGGAATTGGTACGATTATAGATAATGATAATTCGCCGAATCCACCTGATAATAATCCTCCTGTCACCGATGCCGATAAAACTATTACTTTACCAGAAGATAGTCAACCTATCCCCTTAAATATTAATCCACCTACAGATATTGATGGGGATACTTTAACTGTTACTATCACTCAATTACCAGATAATAGCAAAGGAAAAATAACTTTAGCTGATGGTACAGTTATTAATGTGGGTGATGAGATTTCAATTAATTCTCTAACTTCTTTGCTATACACACCTCTAGCAGATGTTAATGGTAATGGTGGCAATTTTATTTATACTGTGAGTGATGGTAAAGGAGGGAGTGATAGTCAAACAATTAGTTTTGTCATTAATCCGATTCAAAACCCTGGTAATAATTCTCCGGTAACAGATGCTGATAAAACTATTACTTTACCAGAAGATAGTAAACCTGTTCCTTTAAATATTAATCCACCTACAGATATTGATGGGGATACTTTAACGGTTTCTATCACTCAATTACCTGATAATAGCAAAGGAAAAATAACTTTAGGTAATGGTACAGTTATTAATGTGGGTGATGAGATTTCGATTAATTCTCTAACTTCTTTGCTATACACCCCTCTAGCAGATGTTAATGGTAATGGGGGCAATTTTGTTTATACTGTGAGTGATGGTAAAGGTGGGAGTGATAGTCAAACCATTAGTTTTGTTATCACCCCTGAGAATACTTCTGCTAATAACCCTCCTGTCACCGATGCCGATAAAACTATTACTTTACCAGAAGATAGTCAACCTATCCCCTTAAATATTAATCCACCTACAGATATTGATGGGGATACTTTAAGGGTTTCTGTCACTCAATTACCTGATAACAGCAAAGGAAAAATAACTTTAGCTGATGGCACAGTTATTAATGTGGGTGATGAGATTTCGATTAATTCTCTAACTTCTTTGCTTTACAGACCTTTAGCAGATGTTAATGGTAATGGTGGCAATTTTGTTTATACTGTGAGTGATGGTAAAGGAGGGAATGATAGTCAAACCATTAGTTTTGTTCTTATTGCAGTCAGCGACAATAGTATTCTTCTGAGAGAAGATAACATTTTTAGCAAGCAATACCAGCAAACTATTAGTGTTCCTGTTGATTCTTCCTTCCTCAGTTTTACCTATAACGATCTGAACTTTGATACTACTGATTCTGACAGTATTAATGATGCTTTTGAAGTCGCTTTAGTCGATGCTCAAGGCAATTCTTTAATCCATACAATTCAACCTAATCGAGATGCTTTCTTTAATATTACAGAAAACCAACCCTCCGCAGTTGCTTCTGGAGTAAGTATTGCGGGAATGACGGTTAAGGTGAATTTAACGGGAGTGACACCAGGGGACGCTACTTTAATCTTTCGGTTAGTTAATAATGATAGTGACACGCAAACTTCAGTGCGTATTAGGGATATTCAACTGTTAGCAGGAGATGGAACAACTGCACCTCCTGTCACCCCGAACCTTAAAGCTGCTGCCATTAATCAAATTATCGATTTTAGTCAATTATCAGATATAAACAGCAGCTTAAATGCCGAATATTTACGGACTTCTTTTAACGAAGATAGTAAAACCCTATACGCAGATTTTGTCGTGCGAAATCAGGGAGAATATGTAGTTGATTCGCCTTTAGTAGTAGCGATTAAATCGATTAGTAATCCTACTGTTCAGGTGGTGGGAGCAACTGGCATAACTCCCGAAGGATTACCCTACTACAATCTTAGTGATTTAGTGGATAGTAACACCTTAGATCCCGATGAAATTACCCAAAGTAAAACACTGGCTTTCTTGAATCCGCAGGAGGTTCAATTCACATACAAATTAGTCTTTTTAGGAAAGTTAAATACAGCACCAAATTTTATCAGCGATCCTGATATTGAAGCGTTAATTAATAAACCTTATATCTATGATGCTGATGCTACAGATTTAGAGGGAGACACCCTAACTTATTCTCTCTTAACTGCACCTAACGGGATGACTATTGAGAGTGATACTGGCAAAATTAGCTGGACTCCTGGGACAAATACTGTTGGTAATTACAGTATTTCTGTACAAGTAAACGATGGTAGAGGTGGGATAGATCAACAAGATTATACCCTGTCTGTGATTGAGCCACCTCCAAATCGTCCCCCGATTATTACTTCGATTCCTATTGTTGATGCGAGAGTCAAACAAGAATACCAGTATCAAGCGATCGCTACCGATCCTGATAGTGATACATTAACCTATAGTTTGGTAAATGCTCCCAATGGTATGACTATCGATGCGAATACGGGTTTAATCCGTTGGACAGCAACAGCCAATCAAACAGGATTACAGGAAGTTGAATTGAAAGTTAATGATGAAAAAGGAGGAGTTGCTGAACAGAAATATCAAATTTTAGTTCAACAAGAAGCCAGAAATACGCCACCTGTTATTATTACTGATCCAGTAACTAAAGTTTATCCTATTTCTAGCAGTGGTAATCCGCAGTTATTTGATTTATCGAAATGGACGATTGTTCAATATGATTTAACCGTTCAAGATCCCGATGCTAGTTGGCAGATTCAACCTGGAAATACAGTCGTTGAACAAAAAATTAACGCTGATGCTTCTATTTTATTAAGTAATGTTGATGTAACTAATAACAGAATTGAGGGAACCTGGAGAGTTGGAACGAGTGATGATGATGACTATATCGGCTTTGTTTTTGGCTATCAAGATCCTCAACACTTCTATGTATTTGATTGGAAACAAGCTGATCAAAATGAGTCCTCGTTAGGTTTTGCTGAACGGGGAATGAGTATTAAAGTTGTTGATGCCAATTCTTCCTTAACAGGAACCGATTTATGGCCGACGAATGGCAATGGACAGCGAGTTAAGCAACTATTTCACAATACCGTTGCTTGGAAGGATTTAACAGACTATAAATTTACGATTGATTTCGTACCGGGTCAATTTACGATTACAGTTAAAGAAGGAAATACGATTATAGATTCTGTCACCATTAACGATAATACTTACACTTCGGGTAAATTTGGCTTTTATAATTATTCTCAGTCTAATGTTCTCTATAGTGGTTTTAGTCAACAAGCTTTACAAGCTTATAATTATCTTTATGATGTTAATGCCATCGATCCAGATCAAGACAAATTAACTTACTCCTTAATTGACAAACCAACCGGAATGGTGATCAATCCTGATAGTGGACTGATTACTTGGGCTACTTTTTCTCAATCTAATCCGATCAATGTTGAAGTAAAAGTTGAAGATGGTCGAGGAGGATTCGATACCCAAAGTTTTATTATTGAATTAGCCGATAGAAATATTGATTTAACTTTAGCTGATATTCATACAGAAGACCTAGTGATAGATGGGCAACTTTTAACCGTATCGGGACAAGTTTCTGCTCAAATCAAAAATCAAGGGTTAAATAATTTAAATGATCGCTTTAAAGTCGTTTTCTTTGAAGATAGAAACATTAATCAAGCTTATGATGTGGGAATTGATACTGTTTTAGGGGAAGCTAAAGTTAACACGCCACTACAAGCGGGTCAAAGTACAACTGTCACCACGAATTTGTCAGGTTTCTTGAGCTTTATCAACAGTCCGATTTGGGGATTTGTCGATGCTGATAAGGTAATTACTGAAACTAATGAAAACAATAATTTAGCTTTCAGCAGCCAAGATTGTATTATTCAACCCTCTGGACAATTTAACCCCATTGTCGAGTGGAACAAAAATACTTTCTCTGTTTTACCAAGTTCTAATCAGGTAATGATGACTCCCGCAGTCATTGATCTAAACGGGGATAAAATTCCTGATATTGTTTTCAGTACGTTTACGGGTAGTAACTATACAACTGATGGTAAATTGCGTGCAATCAGTGGAGCCAATGGAAGCGAACTCTGGACAGTTACTAATTCTGCTTATGAAGTACGAGGAGCGTCAGGAGTAGCAGTTGGAGATATTGACAATGATGGAAAACCGGAAATTTTAGCAACGGGAGAAAGTGGAGATGCTTTAATTGCTTTTGAGCATGATGGGACGTTTAAATGGCGTAGTCCAGCAGTTTGGGGGGGGATCAATTGGGGATCTGCTTCAATTGCTGATCTCAATCAAGACAGTACACCAGAAATAATTATCGGAGCAACGGTACTCGACAATCAAGGTAGAATTATTTGGCAGGGGAACTCAGTGGGAGGATTAGGCCGTGGAGATAATGGTCCCGGTCCTCTTTCGGTTGTAGCTGATCTCGATCTAGATGGCAGTCCAGAAGTAATCGCTGGGAGAAGTGCCTATCGCGCTAATGGTTCATTATATTGGAATGCTTCTATTAGCGATGGTTTCCCAGCTATAGGAAACTTTGACAGCGATCCTAACCCTGAAATTGTAGTTATTTCTAATGGACAAGTTTATCTATTAGAACACACCGGCCAAGTGAAATGGGGAGGAATTAGTATTCCCGGAGGCGGACGTGGTGGTGCGCCAACTATCGCTGATGTTGATGGTGATGGTCAACCAGAAATCGGCGTTGCTGGTGCTAATAGATACGTTGTTTTAGAAACAGATGGTTCAATTAAATGGACAAGCGTTACTCAAGATAACAGTTCCAATGTAACGGGTTCATCCGTTTTTGATTTTAATGGTGATGGCAATGCTGAAATTGTGTATGGAGATGAGTTTTATCTAAGAATCTATAATGGTAGCGATGGCAAGATTCTTTATCAATTACCGAAAAGTTCGGGAACAACTTATGAATTACCACTAATTGTTGATGTCGATGCTGATGGTAATGCAGAAATAGTGGCTATTGCTAATAACTATGCTTTTGGTTCGCAAACGGGGATTTTTGTCATTGGTGACTTAAATGATACTTGGGTTTCTACTCGACAAATTTGGAATCAACACAGTTATCATATTACCAATATTAATGATGATGGTTCAATTCCAGTTAAAGAACAAAATAGTTGGCAGACTCACAATACCTATCGCCTTAATCTTCAGACGAACTATAGTCCTCTAGCGGCTCCCGATTTAACCGCTTCTTATCTACACACAGAAGAAGTTGCAGGCAAAACAACAATAAAAGCAAGAATCGGTAATGGTGGCTCAATTTTTGTGGCTTCTGGGGTTAATGTTGCTTTTTATAAAGGCGATCCGAAAGCAGGAGGAGTGCTTTTAGGGACAACTAAAACGACCCAAAAATTAGAAATTGGTGGCTTTGAGGATGTTAGTATAACGGTTACTGGGACTTCTTTACAAAATATTTGGGTTGTAGCTGATGATGATGGAACAGGGAAGGGTCAGGTCAATGAATGTAATGAAGAAAATAATCGTTATAGTAAAGTTTTTGTTAATGGTAGAGGAGAAATTCGAGGAACTAAGTGGGAAGACATAAACGGTAACGGCATTAGGGATGCTAGAAACGACACAATCAACTTAACTGTTCGAGGCACAGATGTAATCTTCTTGGCAGGAAGGAATGATGTTTCTATTCCACCTATAGGAAGCAATAATTCAAACTTTCCTTTAAGTCGTCACAGTGTTGTTAGGATCGGTTTTTTTCAAGAAACCTTTCCCGAAGAATTAGTCGCTAACACAGGAGATGTTTTTACCTTTGATTCAAGTGGTAAAATTGATTTTTTCAATGGAACTGGTCAATTTTTTAATTCTGATGGTAGCAATCCCGACGGAAGTAATTTATTCAAATTAGCAGGAGTTAGTGGGTATCAAGGCCCAGAAGGAGCTTTAGTAGGGGTATTTTTAAATAATAATAATCCAGCCAATAGTAACGCCCCCTCAACGCTAAATTTTACCTCAAGCGGTTTAGGACTTGACTTTACCGCCCTTAATCCCGAATTAGGGCAGGTATTCTTTATTGGAAATGGTACAACTGGCACAGAACAGCGACAGCAATTTATTGCACCAAAAGGAGCAACTCGTCTGTTCTTAGGTATTGCTGATGGCTTTGATTTTGATGGTCAACCAGGAGCCTATGAAGACAATGATGGGGCTTATCAAGTTAGGATTAATCGTCAAACTAACGAACCCGGATTAGCAGGTGTCAATGTGTATTTGGATGCAAATAATAATGGGGTACTCGATCCTAATGAACCAACTCAGCTAACTGCTGCCGACAATCCCAATACTCTAGAAATAGATGAAACTGGACAATACAGATTTACGAATTTAACACTAGGTAATTATATTGTGCGGGAAGTTGTACCAGAGGGATATAAACAAACATTTCCAACTAATTTAAGCAACCGTATTATTACCAATACCAATGTTAAAGTAACAGGAATTAGCGATCCTTGGTTGGCGGGAATGCCCGATGGCTCAAAAGCAAGTATAGAGGATACTGCACCCGGTCAATCCCCCACAATTGTACGCAATTTACAATTGCTTCCCGGTTCTATCTTGACCTTTGAAGTCACTGGCGGACAAGTAGGTAATGGGCCGAGTCCATCTTTACTCTCACCGAACGCTGATGGTACAAATTCCGTTGGTACTTTTCAAAATCATTTAACTCAATTCGCTCAAACTGATGGAGGCGCGGAAAATGGAATTTCTGGTCTTTTTGCTCCTATCAATAGTCTAGTTGGGCTATTTCTGGATTTAGGACAACCTAATAGTAGTGCTGCACCTATTACATTAGATTTTAGAAATTCGGGTAATGTAACTGGAGGTATTAATTATTCTACCCTTGCGCCTCAGCTTAAGCAGGTCTTCTTTATTGGAGATGGTCTCAACGCTGAGGGTAAACGACACCAGATAATTGTCCCTAATGGAGCAACAAGATTATTCTTAGGAACAATGGATGGTTTGGGATGGTGGAATAATGTTGGTTTCTATGATGTCAGCGTCACTGAATCATTATCCGAGCCTCAACCTAGCTTCCATACTGTCACTCTAACATCAGGTCAAATTGTCGAAAAAATTAACTTTGGCAATATCAAAACCAACGAAATTAAACCTAATCAATCCCCATCTTTTGTCTCTACAGCCCCCACAACCGCTCAAATTGATCAACTTTTGCGCTACGATGCTAAAGCAACAGATCCCGATAGCGATCCTCTAACCTTCGATCTTCCCCTCAAACCCGAAGGCATGGCAGTTGAAGCAACCACAGGCATTTTAGTCTGGAAGCCTACCCTTGCTCAAATCGGTATTCATGATGTAACTTTGCGAGTACAAGATAACAAAGGAGGAGTGAGCCTACAATCTTTCCAAGTTATAGTAAATAATCTCAATAATGCCCCAATTATTACCTCTAACCCTGACTTAGATACAGTAATTAATCTACCCTATCAATACCACATTCAAGCGCAAGATGCAGACGGAGATGCGATCGCTTTCCGTTTAGACACAGCCCCAACAGGTGTTACCCTTGATGCAACTACAGGAATCTTACGCTGGACTCCGATCAATTCTCAAGTCGGACAGCATACTTTCACTCTCATAGCTAGTGATGGCAAAGGGGGAGAAACTCGTCAAACCTATAATCTCAATGTACTGGCTTTTGCGCCGAATCATGCCCCAGAAATTACCTCTACACCCCGTAATAGCGTTGCTTTAGGAACATCCTATTTCTACACCTTAAATATCTCAGATCCCGATGGCGATCTCCTTACTATTAATCTACAAACTGCCCCCACAGGGATGACATTGAATCAACAAGGATTGATCACTTGGACTCCCGAAGCGAATCAATTGGGTAATCATACCGTAAAAGTTGAAGTAAACGATGGACGGGGTGGATTTGCTGAACAAGAATGGGCGATTGCTGTTGTTAGTCAACGTAGCAACAATCAAGCCCCACAAATTCTCTCTACCCCTTCCCTAAAAGCCAATATTAACCAAGTTTATCAATATAATCTAGTAGGGAATGATCCTGATGGCGACCCGATTTTCTGGTCTTTGGAAACTCGTCCACAGGGAATGTCTCTTGATGTTACTAAGGGAACAATTCGTTGGCAACCTAAACTAGATCAAATCGGACTTCATGAAGTAGTTATTCAAGCGATAGATACTCAAGGTGCAATCAGCAGCCAACGCTTTACCCTGGCTGTTAATGGGGTTAATCTTCCTCCTAATATTACCTCTGTCCCCCTCACCCGAACAGTTACGAATCAAGCCTATACCTATACTGTTGTTGCCAAAGATCCAGAAAACGGAATTTTAACCTATAACTTAGGTCGTAAACCCAACGGTATGACCATTGATCAGACGGGTAAGATTCAATGGACACCGACTCAAATAGGTAACTATGATATTGATGTTTTAGTAGCCGATAATCAAGGCGCAACTGCTACTCAAACCTATCGGTTAGTAGTGGGAACCCAAGCAATTAATCAAGCACCAAATATCACCTCTACTCCTCTATTTGTGGCGAATGTAGGCAGTGCCTATCAATACCAAATTCAAGCGAGTGATCCAGAGGGACAATCATTAACCTATCAACTGATAGAATCACCCCAAGGCATGACCATTAATGCTAACACCGGCTTAGTACAATGGAACACACCAATTACGGGTAATTATAAAGTAGTCGTTGCCGCTTTTGATTCCCAAGGATTGGGGGTGACACAAGGTTACACCTTAACCTCTAAAGTGAATAGCCTTCCCGTGATTCGTTCCACAAATCCACCCACAGGGGCAATTCCTGGCGTACCTTATCGCTATGATATTCAAGCAACCGATCCTGATGGTGGTATTCTGAATTATAGTTTAGATGCAGCTTCTCAAACTAAAGGGATAACCCTAGATGAAAGAGGACGTTTAAGCTGGACTCCTTCCACTTCTCAAACAGGAATCCATGCCATTACTTTAACCATTACCGATGCAGCAGGAGGCAAGGTTACTCAAAGCTTTAATCTCACCGTCGCACCCGATACTACTGCACCGAAAGTTATTATTAATCGTAATAAGAACTTTACCAATAAAGGGGAAGCAGTTTCTTTCCAGGTGAGTGCAACAGATAATGTCGGTATTGCCAACCTGCAATTACTCATTAATAATACTCCCGTCGTAATTGATAGCAATGGAGTCGCTACTTTCACACCGACAAATCCTGGAGTTATTACCGCTAAAGCTTTAGCCTTTGATGCTGCTGGAAACAAAGCTGAAGCTACTACTACCGTTAATGTTCTCGATCCCACCGATACGGAAGCACCTAGTGTTAGTTTAGACTTATCAGGAATTGCTAACTTTGAAATTACCGCACCCACACCCATTAAAGGCACAGTTAACGATACTAACCTAGCTTATTATGCGCTTGAAGTTGCTCCGGCTGATGGTAGCGCACCTTTCAAAGAAATGTTCCGAGGCACAACTCCAGTTACCAATGGCGTATTAGGAGTATTAGATCCCACCTTGTTGCCTAATGATACCTATCAAGTCCGTCTGGTTGCCTACGATGTCAATGGTAAAGGTAATGGAGTCGCAGAATTATTAGATGTTAGTGGGGATTTAAAGCTAGGGAATTTCCAACTCTCCTTCACTGATTTAGAGATTCCTGTTGGTGGTATTCCCATTACTTTAACCCGTACATATAACACTTTAAATAGTAATAATAAAGACGATTTTGGCTTTGGTTGGCGCATGGAATTTCGAGATGCCGATGTGCGAACCAGTTTACCCAAAGATGAACTTTATCAAGAATTAGGTTTCCGCAGTGTGGGTTTTAAAGAAGGGGATGCGGTTTATATCACACTACCAGGGGGTAAACGGGAAAGATTTACCTTCAAGTTAGAACCAATGAAAGTAATGGGTATTCCTTTAACAGCACTGATGGGAAACCGTGCCTTATTTATTCCTACATTTGTCGCGGATAAAGGTTCTACCAGTACCTTAAGTGTAGAAACAGCAGGAGTCGTCTTAACTCGAGGACAAAATGGTCAAGTCGTTCCCTTTAGTGGAGGTTCTGCTTTTGCTCATTACCATCCGCAAGATTGGGGTAATTACTATCAATTAACCACCAAAGAAGGCATTGTTTACGACATTGATGCTACCACAGGAGATATTAATAGTATTACCAATCGCAACAGCGATAAACTAACCTTTACTGATGCGGGAATTACCAGCAGTAATGGACTAAAAGTAACCTTTGGCAGAGATACTCAAGGTCGTATTACTACTGTTACCGATCCGATGGGTAAACAGATTAAATATGAATATGATAGTAAAGGAGATTTAATTAAAGTTACTGACCGAGAAAATAATACCACTCAGTTTAAGTATAATAATGCTCAACCTCACTACTTAGATGAGATTATCGATCCCTTGGGACGAACTGGTATTAAAAATGAATATGATCAAAATGGACGCTTAACGAAAGTTTTTAATGGGGAAGGTAAAGCAGTTCAACTCGAATACAATCCTGATAATTTTGTCTATAGCGTTAAAGATCCTCTTGGCAATTCTACCACTTACGAATCGGATGCAAGGGGTAATATTATCACGGAAATCGATGCTAATGGTGGCATTATTAAACGCACTTATGATGACAGGAACAATCTTCTCAGTGAAACCAATCATGAAGGGGAAAAACTCTCCTATACTTATGATACTAAGGGCAATAAATTAAGCGAAACCGATGCTTTAGGTAATGTCACTCGCTATAATTACAATAGCAACAATGACCTTTTAACGACAACTGATGCGCTAGGAAATGTTACTACCAATACTTATGATAGTCGAGGCAATTTACTCTCTATCACTGGATTAAGTAATGGAACTGTTACCCTCGCTTACAACAATAATGGATTATTAACTCAGTTAACCACTGGTGAAGGAACAACCAAATATGAATATGATTTCCGAGGCAATATTACCAAAGAAATTAATCCCCTTGGCCAGGAAATAACCTATACTTATGATGGCAATGGTAATCGCCTAACAGAAACTCGCAAAGTAACTACTACTAATGGTATTCGTACCCTCGTTACCAAGACTGAATATGATAGCAAAGGTAATATCATTAAAGTCACCGATGCGGAAGGGAACATTAGCCAAACAATTTATGATGCAGCAGGACAAAAAATCAAAGAGATTGATGCTTTAGGTCGGGTCACTAAGTATGTCTATAGTGAGGGAGGACAACTGTTAGAAACAATTTATCCTGATGCAACACCGAATAATGATAGTGATAATCCTCGGACTCGCAAGGAATATGATGCAGCGAATCGAGTAACAGCAGACATTGACGAATTAGGAAGACCTACCCAATACCAATATGATGCGTTAGGACGTTTAATTTATACTATTTATCCTGACTTAACCCCCAATGATAACACCGACAATCCGCGCCAAGAAACCCGTTATGATAAAGCTGGACGTGTTATTGCAGAAGTCGATGAACGGGGTAATATTACTCGTTACATCTATGATGATGCAGGAAGGAGAACAGAAACTATTCTTCCTGATAGTACCCCCAATAATGATACAGACAACCCCAGAATACTTGTTACCTATGATGCTTTAGGTCGTCAAATTAGTCAAACCGATCCATTGGGACGTAAAACTGAATTTATCTATGATAATTTAGGTCGTTCTACGGGTCAAATTTTTGCCGATAATACCAGCATTTCTACTACTTTTGATCAAGCGGGTCGGGTGATTGCTAAAATCGATCAAGAAGGGAACAAAACTAAATATGAGTATAACGCATTAGGGCAATTAACAGCAGTAATTGATGCGCTAAATAATCGCACTGAATACGGTTATAATGAACTAGGCAATCTCATCACTCAAAAAGATGCCAAAGCCAATATTACTAAGTATGAATATGATGGTATAGGTCGCCGAATTGCTACCCAATTGCCCCTAAATCAGCATTCTACCACCCAATATGACCAAGTAGGTAATATTGTTAGTACGACTGATTTTAACGGTGAAATTATTACATTTATCTACGATGAACGCAACCGACTAATCAGGAAAGCCTTACCCAATAATGAACAAGTTGTCTATACTTATACCTTAACAGGTCAACGAGCAACAGAAACCGATAGTAATGGGACGATAACCTATCAATATGATAGCCGCGATCGCCTGTTATCTCGCCTCGATCCTGATGGGGTGAAAATTGAATACACTTATGATGCAGCAGGAAACCGCACTTCTGTTAACATTCCTTCTGGTAAAACTAGCTATACTTTTGATGAGCAAAATCGCCTGAAAACAGTCACAGATCCCAATAACGGAGTAACAACTTATACTTATGATTTAGCTGGAAATCTGAGCAAAACAACCCTACCCAATGGAACAATAGAAACCCGTGAATATGATTTGTTAAATCGTCTGCTGTATCTCCAAAACAGTAATAGCAATGGCGTTATTAACAGTTTCCGTTATACCTTAGATAAGGTGGGTAATCGTCTGGCAGTTGTCGAACAAGATGGACGGAAAGTTAACTACGAATATGATGATATTTATCGTCTCTTAGAAGAGGAAGTGATTGATGGAACAACCCGCAGGATTAGCTATACTTATGATCCAGTTAGCAACCGTTTAACCCGCAATGATTCGGTAGAAGGTAATACTACTTATGAGTATGATCGGAATGATCGTTTATTAAAAGAAGTCACCAATGGGGTAACAACTACCTACACTTATGACAATAATGGTAACACCTTATCTAAGACCACTGGAACGGATAAAGTTAACTATCAATGGAATGCGGAAAATCGCTTAATTGGTTTGGATAATAATGGGGATGGTGTTAATGATGTCACTAATAAATATGATAGTGATGGCATCCGAATTAGTCAAACAGTTAACGGCGATGAAACTCGTTTCTTAGTGGATAAAAATCGCGATTATGCTCAGGTGTTGGAAGAATATACTCCGAGTAAGATTATTAAGGCGAGTTATGTTTATGGACATGATTTGATTTCTCAACTGCGTAATAGTCAGCGTTCTTTCTATCATGTGGATGGATTGGGAAGTACAAGAGCGTTAACGGATATTAATGGTTTGGTGAGCGATCGTTATGCTTATGAAGCGTTTGGGGAGATTATTAAGCAGTTAGGAAATACGAAGAATTTGTATTTGTTTGCAGGGGAACAACGCGATCCAAGTTTAGGATTAGATTATTTGAGAGCGAGGTATTTAGATGTTAGTACAGGAAGGTTTGTGAGCCGCGATAGTTTTCCTGGGTTTGACAAAGATCCGATTACACTACACAAATATCTTTATGGAAATGCTAATCCAATTAATGGAATTGATCCTAGTGGAAAATTCACACTGTTAGAAGTACTAAATGGAATCAATGCCTTCTTTCTTGGCTATTCTATTGGTACATTCATCTATGAACCTACTGTTGATAATGCGTTAGCAGTATTATTTGAAATATTAGTATCTTATATTGGTGGCAGAATTGTATTGGGCGGGGCATCGGGTGGTGTATATGCTCAAAAATGGTATTACGAAACAATATCATATGGAGGTTTTTGGGAATACTCACTAAAGGCTGGAAGAAATATTAATACGATTAATGAGCTTGCATTAGCTATCAGAGAAGGGGTACTTAAGATAAGTGATGTTCCCGTTGGAATTATTGTTAAGGATGGGACAAAATATATTGTGAATACTAGGACGGGACAAGCACTTGAACGAGCAGGAATCCCAAAATATAAGTGGGCTACTAGCGATATAAGTACAAATCCAGAGCTTACAAAATTATTGGAAGCACAACTTCGGAGAAACAAATTATCAAATGGTCAGGGTGTAAGCAATCCTATTTCAAAGGGGTTGGGTATTGGGTTTTAATATAGCGCGATCGCCGATCTTGTAGGGTGCGTTAGGCGGCGATAATCTCTGGCAAAAAAACAAATTAACAATCCGCCGTAACGCACCAACTTCACCATTAAATTGGTGCGTTACGCTATCGCGCTTCGCACCCTACTGGACTGTTTCAGGTGTATTAGTGCGATCGCCGATCTTGTAGGGTGCGTTAGGCGGCGACAATCTCTGGCAAAAAAACAAATTAATAATCCGCGCCCCACGCACCAACTTTATCATTAAACCGGTGCGTTACGCTATCGAATGGCGCACCCTACAATTTATGTTTTTGTTGGCGGCGATTATCTCTGATAAAAACAAATTAATAATCCGCGCCCCACGCACCAACTTTATCATTAAACCGGTGCGTTACGCTATCGAATGGCGCACCCTACAATTTATGTTTTTGTTGGCGGCGATTATCTCTGATAAAAACAAATTAATAATTCGCGCCCCACGCACCAACTTGATTATTAAATTGGTGCGTTACGACGGATTGCTAGATCTAAGCAAAAGCAAAGATTATTACCGTCTAACGCACCCTACATTTTATTACTAGAATATTGATAATTAAATCACTCATCCCAAATTGCTGTTGGTATTTCTTTTATTCCATCGCTCCCCCAATTAGGCGGATAAATTCCCTGAGCAATAAACCGATGGATGCTTGAAAACTGCCAATCTTGCGGATTCGCACATAATCCATGTTTTACGGGATTATAATGAATATAATCACAATGCAGAGCAAAATCTCTTTGATCTCGAAGCAAATGTTCCCAATAACGACGCTGCCAAAGATTGCGCTCTCTTCGGTTTATTCGTGACTGAGAAACTTCTCGGTTAACACCTAATTGTTCTGCATAATGCTTGGTAACATACGTTTTAATCAATCGCAATCT